>JAEYTI010000147.1 GCA_023434145.1 Chloroflexota bacterium
GTATTAAAGTCTTCCAAAGGATGGTCCTCTCAAGCTACGAACAAAGCGTAAACACTATTCCTCAAATTATAATGTCCTAACCGGTAGATCACAAGGAGAGACACTTCTGGGTTCTATCGTCGGATGCGCTGCGCATCCGACGATAGAACCCAGTCCTTACACTTTGCGCCGGTCACCTTGCGTTTGGGTTAGAGAGGACAGGCGTGCTTGGCAGCAATGGTATAATCAAATCGTGTTACCCGACCTACGACTGCATGACGTACTGATGCTGCGCAAATCACATCCGTGCGGGGGAAACGAATGGGAGGTGATCCGGCTGGGCGCGGACATCGGCCTGGAATGCCTGAAATGCAAGCGGCAGGTGCTGCTGCCTCGCCGCGAGCTGGCACACAGGCTGAAGAAAACCCTAACAAGAGGACCCGATGACTCAACGAATGCCTGACCGACCGCACATTATCTTCTTATTCTCCGACACCGGCGGAGGTCACCGCAGCGCGGCGCAGGCTATCATTGAGGCCATCAACCTGGAATATCCCGGGCAAACCACGCAGGAGATGATCGATATCTTCCGCGAGTATGCCCCGCCGCCGCTGCACCATGCCCCCGAGATCTACCCTCCACTTTCGCGCATGCCCAGCGTATGGGGCGCCGGGTATCGCCTGAGCGACGGCCCGCGCCGCACGCGCTTTTTCTACCAGATGGTCTGGCCTTATATCCGCTGGGGGCTGCACCGCCTTGTCCGCGAACATCCCGCCGACCTGCTGGTATCGGTGCACCAGCTTGTCAACGACCCCATGGCCCGTGCGATCGCCTCCACCGGATGCCGCACGCCGTTCACCACGGTTGTCACCGATCTGGTTTCGACCCACGCTGCCTGGTACACCAACCGGGCGGATAAGATCATCGTACCGACTACTGCCGCATACCGCCGCGCCATCAACCTCGGCATTGATTCTGAGCGAATGCACGTGGTGGGCCAGCCGGTGGCAGATAAGTTCTGCCAGCCAGTTGGCGATAAAGCCGAGATTCGTGAACGGTTAGGCTGGCGGCAGGATATCCCGGTGGTACTGCTGGTTGGCGGCGGTGATGGCATGGGCCCACTGGAGCCAACGGCAAAAGCCATCGATGCCGCGCGCCTGCCGGTGAAGCTGGTGATTATAGCCGGGCGCAACAAAAAGCTGAAAGAGCGCCTGGAAAAGCACCCCTGGAAGATCTCCGCGCAGATTTATGGCTTTGTGCAGGAGATGCCCGACTTTATGCGTGCCGCCGACGTGTTGGTGACCAAAGCCGGCCCTGGGACGATCAGCGAGGCGTTTATCGCCGGGCTGCCCATCATCCTCTACAGCCGCTTGCCAGGCCAGGAAGACGGCAACGTGGGCTACGTAGTGGATAATGGCGCCGGCGTGTGGGCGCCTCGCCCGGATGCGGTGGTCGATACACTGCGCAAGTGGCTGCTCTACCCCGAGCAGCGTTACCAGGCACACCAGGCGTGCCTGCACCTGGCCCGCCCGCGTGCCTCACGCGAAATCGCCCAACTCCTCGCCGCCCAGGTAGGGATTACCGAATCGATCAAAGTCTAAGTCTTTCATTCAAAAAATCGAATTTTAGAGAACCGATCAACCGCCGAATCCCCTTCTCCTTTGCGAAGAATTGCAAAACGAGAAGGGGATTTGTGATACTCGGCCCTTTTCAGCGTATAAGTAAATAAGATGATCAACCACATGGACCGAATAAAAGACTTCTTTGGGCGAGAAAAATTAGTGAACTGGGATAGGGTCTTCACTTGTGAAGCTCCCCGCATCTTGAACTACTTCCGTTTTCATGGTGTTGAAGACCCTATCTCAGAGGATTTAGCGGCTATGACTTTCGAGAAAGCTTGGCGGGCGCGGCAGTCATACCAAATCGAGAAATCCGCCCTTTCTACGTGGCTCTACACGATTGCCCGTAACACGCTCATTGATCATTACCGTTCCAAAAGTAGAGAAGTAAGTCTGGAGCTTTTGGACGACCATCGGGAGCGACTGGTCCAATTATCTGTAGAAGAAGCAGCCCAAGTAGCGAATGAGAAGGAACGGTTACGTCGAATTCTCAGACTTCTCTCAGAGCGTGAAAGAGAGATCATCGCGCTCAAGTATGGGGCGGAGATGACAAACAAGGCGATCTCAAAACACATGGGTTTGTCCGAATCGAACGTTGGAACCATACTCAACCGAGTCGTAACGTCTCTGCGAAGGCAAATGGAGGAAGAAAATGAATGATAAATTTTTGAAGGACTATCGTACGCTGCCGCGGCCCGAATTCATCCAAAACATGCGCAGGCGGTTCGACATTCGCGAAGAGACAGCTATGCACGAGCAGAGGCTTCGCTTTAGCCCAGTAGGGCTCGTCACAGTCGCTTTGCTGCTGGTGCTTGTCCTGGTGTTGACCATCTCTCCTGCGGCGCGTGCGCAAGTGGAAGACTGGGTGGGGGTGGTCGGTGGAGTCCTTTTCACTGCGACTGGTGATTATCCGGGCAATGATGGCGTGCCAGTCAGCATCGTACCAAGTGATGAAATGACGTTAGAAGAGGCCCGCAAGGTCCTGCCATTCGCGATTGATCTTCCAGCCTATGTGCCAGAAGGCTTTGTGCTTGAGGAAACCGTCCGCATTCCGCACTTTGAGGATGGCATTGGAAGGATAGATATTCAATGGAGGGCGCCATATAAGGGTCTCAGCCTTCACATCGAGGACCGCTCTCCAGAAGAGGCCAATTGGCTTGTTGCGCCGGGCAGCATGGAGGAAGTGTTCGTGGATGGCGCATCCGCTGCGCTAGTGCGGGGTGGCTGGTACGAGAATACGAAACAATGG
>JAEYTI010000355.1 GCA_023434145.1 Chloroflexota bacterium
TCCTGGATCACTTCCTCAACGAACTCTTGCCACTCCCAGTCTCCTTCAACCTGTTGGAGAAAAATTGTGTCCGGTAATCAAATAGAGAATTAATTCGAAGAACGATACTGCCAGTTCCTGTGCAGTATCGTTCTTCGAATTGTTACGAGCCTCTTTCGTATAGCAAACGGTAAATATTGAAGAACTCGTAAATCTGCGTGATATATTTGCGTGTCTCGTCCGCGCGGATCACTTCCAGCAGCAGGTCTGGGTCGTTCTGGCTGAGCTCGTTCCAGATAATGGTGTTGCCGGGGCCGCCGTTGTAGGCAGCCAATGCGGCGTGGATACTGCCATTGAAGTAATCACGCTGGCGGGCAAGGTAACGCGCGCCCATGCGAACGCTTACTTCCGGGCGATAGAGATCGGCCTCGGTGAAGTTGGCAGGCCAGCTCATGTTCCCGGCGATTTCCGCGCCGGTGGCGGGCATAATCTGCATCAGACCGCGCGCGCTTGCGCTGGAAATAGCGAAGCTTTCGAACAGGCTCTCCTGGCGCATTACGCTCAACAGCAGCAGCGGGTGGATTTCTTCCGCATGGCTGGCATCCAGCACCAGATCCGTGAAGTACACGCCAAAGCGGATGTGGTTGAAGTACGCGGGCGCTTGTAGCGTGTCGATATCGCTCATCCCTGCCAGGTCGAGGATCTGGCGGCTGGCGAGGATTGCTGAACGGTAAACGCCCAGATCGAGCATATAATTCATCAGCCGGTAGGTATTGGTGGGGTCACTCGCCACTTCGCTCCGGAGATCTTCCAGCTCGTTGCGCGCGTTGCTGTATAGCCCCAGTTCCCAGAAGGCAGCCGCGCGGGTTATGCGCGAGTCGCTTGCCAGTGGGCCCAAGCCGTTCAGATCGGTTTCAGCCGGAAGGGCAAAGGTGGAACGCAGCCACTGCTCAGCCTGCGGGCGTTCACGGTCCAGGTCATAGCCCAGGTCGACTGGCTGGTTGATGCTGAATGGCGTGCGGTTTTGCAGCAGTTCGTTTGCCCGCTCGGAATAGTAGCCGGTTGGGTCGGCTGCCGCTCCCTGCTGCCAGGCAGATCGTGCTGCGCCAGTATCGCCGCGGGCTTGCTGTGTCTTCCCGATCCACAGATGCGCGGCTGCTTGTTCATCAGGCGTGGTAGAAAGAACCAGCAACCGCTGGAAAACGGTCAGGGCTTCATCCAGCGCTCCGGAACGGTAGTAAGAAATACCCGCCAGGAACAACCCACGGTAGCTCTGCTCGGCGGCAGGGTATTGGTCGATCAACCGCTCCCAAGCGGCAGCGGCATCTTGCAGCCTCTTGCCGCGCTCCAGGATACGCGCCGCCTGGTACAGGAACTCCGGTGAGCGAGAGGATTCTGGCGCCTTGTCGACGTAGTTTAGCAGCACCTGTGCGGCTTCATCGTGCCGGTCCATGTAGGCCCACAGAACGTACGCCTTCTCTTCCCAGGCAGTCGGCCACAGAGCATCGCCGGGGTAATTTTCAATAAGGTAATCCCAGTTTGCAATCGCCCGCTCGGGCTGATTCATCGCTAACCGGCTGAGGGCCAGGAAGTGATGCGCAGAGGCTTCAACCTCGGTGTTGGAATCGATATAGCGGCCCAGCGCTTCGATTGCCAGCCCGTACTGCCCGGCATAGTAATCGACAATGCCGCGCTGCAGCTCATTGACCGGCACGTTGGCGCTGACAAGCTGCACCAGCCCAGAGTAAGTGTCGTAGGCGCGTGGGAACAGCGCCACCGAGTCGAGGAAGCGGGCATACGCCTGTTCGGGCATGCCCATCGTCAGGTAGGCCTGGCCCATCAAGTAATTGGCCTGGGCACGAGCGTAATCGTTATTGCTCGATTCGTAGATCTCCAGGTACTTCTGGATCGCGCTGGAGAAATCACCGGCGGCGGCATACGCGCGGCCCAGCTTCAGCTCGATCCAGGTGGTTGTGCCAATCTGGGGTGATTCAGCCGCCGCGCCATAGGCATTAATCGCTGCGCTGGGATTCCCCGCGTTTATGAGGGCGTCACCGCGCAGCTCCTGAATGTAGGCATCGAGCACGCCCGGTCGCAGGCTGAGGTACTTGGCGTACGCCTCGGCGGCCTTATCATACGCATCTTGCTGCTCATAGGTGCGGGCCAGGAAGTAATACGCGGCAGCTTGCTGCGGATTATTCGGATCTTCCATGACCATGCCTTCCAGCACGGTTGCTGCGTTCGAATAGTTGTTTTGCAAAAAGAGCGAGCGGCCTAAACCAAGCGTGGCGGCCAATTTCAGCTCTGGATCGCTGGCGCCTGCTTGCACGCTCTGAAACTCGCGGCGCGCCTGTTCGTAATTACCTACGAACAGCAGTTTTTCAGCAATTTCAACCCGCACAGCAGGGGGCGGCGTAGGGGTCGGGGTGGCGGTGGGGGGGAGGGTTGGCGTTGCGGTGAACGCGGAGGTGATGGTTGCGGCGAGGGTCGCCGTTGGAGGCAGCTTCACCTCGACCGGGGTATTGCAGGCCATCAAAACCAGCAGGATGGCGAGTACGGGCAGAATTGTTTTCCTCATGAGAGCCTTTTTGTTTGGAAGACCCGGCGAGCCATAGGTTGGGGGCCCATCCAAAGGGTACCACTTCGCTTATACCGGATGATAGGAGATGTGTCAATGGTAGCGGCTGCGAGGTAATTGCCCTGGTAATTCCTTCTAAAACTTTGACAAACCAACCAGGTCATGTTAGACTTTCCCTGTTCAATTCCCAACGCTCTCCGCGGAGGGCGTTTTTTTTGGGAACTCGCTAGAAGATGGGTTGGAGCCGCGAGTTCGAAAAATTCCACATATTTTGGATGAATTAGCCCGGTGCTTCATGCGAACGATTGAATGGGATTCAAACCTCTGCCAGCTTCGAATGATCGATCAGCGTCTGTTGCCTGCCCGGTTTGAAGTCGTTACATATGACGATTACCAGGCAGTTGCGGCCGCGATCCGCGACATGGTGGTGCGTGGTGCGCCTGCCATTGGCGCGAGCGCAGCATTTGGCGTGGCGTTAGCAGCCTGCCGCTGCCGCGCCACAATTCTTGAGCAGTTCAAGGTAGAATTATATCAGGCAGCGGAGGTGTTGAAAGCCTCGCGCCCCACGGCGGTGAACCTGTTTTGGGCTGTGCAGCGTATGATGACCCTGGTAGAGCAGCCCGCCGCTTCAGTGCAAGCACTGCGCGACAGTCTGGTCGCTGAGGCACAGCGGATCGCCGATGAAGATGTGGAGATCAACCGCCGCATGGCTGCTAACGGCGCCGCACTGATCGACGATGGCGATACCATCATCCATCACTGCAATACGGGCGCGCTGGCAACGGTGGATTGGGGGACTGCCCTGGGGGTCATTCGCATGGCGCATGAAATGGGCAAACGAATCCACGTGCTGGTAGATGAAACAAGACCGCGCCTGCAAGGGGCGCGCCTGACGGCCTGGGAGCTGGAGCAGTACCGCATTCCCTACGATATTATTACCGATGGATCGGCGGGCTACATGCTGCGCACGGGGCAGGCCCAAAAGGTCTTCTTCGGCGCGGATCGGGTAGCCGCTAACGGCGACGTGGCCAACAAGATTGGCACCTATATGCTGGCCCTGGCGGCGCATGCCAACGGCGTGCCGGTGTACCCGGTGGTACCTTCCTCCACGGTAGATCTTTCGCTGCCCGACGGCAGCCGCATTCCGATCGAGGAGCGCGGGCAGGATGAGGTTTTGGATATTCAGGTGCACGGCGAGCCGGTGATGCCCAAGGGTGCGCGTGCTCGCAACCCTGCTTTTGACGTAACACCAAATGAGCTAATCACAGCGCTGGTGACGGAGAAGGGGGTAGTCCGTCCGCCGTTCACCACCAATCTGCCCCGTATCCTGCGAGGAGAGTAAAACCAATGTCGATCGTTTGTACAGGCTCGATTGCCTACGACTATCTCATGTCGTTCCCTGGGTTTTTCCACGAGCATATCCTGCCGGAAAAGCTGGAAAAAATTAGCGTTTCGTTCCTGGTGGACAGCATGGTGCGCCAGCGCGGTGGAACAGCTCCCAATATTGCCTATTCCCTGGCTTTACTGGGCGAGCGCCCGCTGCTGATGGGCACCGTAGGCGAAGATTTCTCGGAGTACCGCGCCTGGCTGGAAAGCAAAGGCGTGGACACCACCTGCGCCACGGTGGTGCCGGGCAAGTTCACCGCTTCCTTCTTTGCCAACACCGACCGCGCCAACGCGCAGATTTGCAGTTTCTACGCTGGCGCAATGGCAAACGCTTCCGAGCTTTCGGTACGCGAGCTTTCCCCGCGCCCTGATCTGGTGATCATTTCGCCCAACGATCCCAAGGCAATGGATACCTACGTCAAAGAGTGCACTGAAGCGGGCATCCCGTACCTGTATGATCCAGGCCAGCAAGTTGTTCGCTCTGACCCGGCAGAACTTCGCCGCGGCGTACAAGGCGCGCAGAGCGTGTTTGTGAATGAATACGAGTTTGAGCTGCTGCAGAAGCATACCGGGCTCAATCTCACCAGCATCCTCGAGAAGGTGGAGTACCTGGTGGTGACCCTGGGCGAGCAGGGTGCGGCAATCTATGCCAATGGGCAGCGCTACGATGTGCCCGCCGTCCCGCCCAAGCAGATCCTCGACCCCACTGGCGTGGGCGACGCCTTCCGCGGCGGCTTCGTTCGTGGAGCGCGCATGGGCCTGGATTGGGAGACCTGCGGCATGATGGGCTCTCTGGCGGCTTCGTACTGCCTCGAGACCCGGGGTCCGCAGGAGCACAGCTATACCCCGGCAGAGTTTGTTGCCCGCTTCCGCGAGCATTTTGACGACCAGGGCAAGCTGGATGGGCTTTTGGCTTGATGTTTCATCCGCCTGGCAGCGGGGAATACCACGCCAGGCGGTTATGTTGGAAAAGACTCTTTAACAGATTCAAGGGTTGAAGAAGTGGGGGATGAGGCAGTACCCTTGCCCAAAACCTGAATAATCTAACAAGAGGAAAACTATTGCGGGTACAGTATAATTACCATCCTGCATGAATGAACTCGATCTGGAGGAAGATTTATGGCGAAATATGATGTGAAAGATCCGAAGCTTGCCGAAGGCGGCCGGCTGCGAATCGAATGGGCAGAACGCGAAATGCCCGTCCTGCGTTTAATCCGCGAGCGCTTTGCAAAAGAGCGCCCGCTGGCTGGCGTGAGGATCTCCGCCTGCCTGCACGTGACTACGGAAACAGCCAACCTGATGCGCACCCTGCAGGCTGGTGGTGCGGATGTTGTACTGACCGCCTCGAACCCACTCTCCACCCAGGATGACGTGGCCGCGGCGCTGGTCAATGTGTTCGAAATCCCCACGTACGCGATCAAGGGCGAAGACAACGTCACCTACTACAAGCACCTGCGCGCCGCGCTCGATCACCAGCCGCAGATGACCATGGATGACGGTGCTGACCTGGTCAGTGTTCTGCACAAAGAACGCCGCGACCTGCTCCCCGGCGTGATTGGCGGCACGGAAGAGACCACCACCGGAGTCATCCGCCTGCGCGCGATGGCCGCTGATGGCGCGCTCAATTTCCCCATCATCGCCGTGAACGACGCGATGACCAAGCACCTGTTCGACAACCGCTACGGCACCGGACAGTCGACGATTGATGGCATCATCCGCGCAACCAACGTGCTGCTGGCTGGCAAGACCTTCGTGGTCGCCGGGTACGGCTGGTGCGGCCGCGGCCTCGCCTCGCGTGCGCGCGGTATGGGCGCCAACGTCATCGTCACCGAGATCGATCCGCTGCCCGCGCTCGAAGCTGTGATGGATGGCTTCCGCGTGATGCCGATGGCCGAAGCTGCCCGCCTGGGTGACATCTTCTGCACCGTCACCGGCGATCTGAACGTGCTCGACCGCCATCACTTTGAGGTGATGAAGGACGGGGCGATTGTTTCTAACTCTGGACACTTCAACGTTGAGATTAACATCCCCGCGCTGGAAGAACTCTCCACCAGCAAGCGCCTGGTGCGCCCCTTCGTCGACGAGTACGTGATGAAAGACGGTCGCCACATCTTCCTCCTGGGCGAAGGCCGCCTGATCAACCTGGCCTCTGCCGAAGGCCACCCGGCCAGCGTGATGGATATGTCGTTCGCCAACCAGGCGCTCAGCGCGGAATACATGCTGCGCAACGCCGCCACCCTGGAAAAGAACGTCCACTCGGTGCCCGGTGATATCGACCGCGACATCGCCCGCCTCAAATTGGCCGCGATGAACGTTAACCTCGACGTGCTCACCCCCGAACAGCTTGCCTACCTCAACTCTTGGGAAGAAGGCACCTAAATCGCCGTTTTCGCATAACGAAAAGCGTACACCCGCCTCATATTGGGGCGGGTGTTTTGGTTTGCGCCTGATAGATCTACATCAAAAATGTGAATCTTCTTAATAACATCTGAACAATGTTCAGGTACACTATGGCATCCCCAATAGATTGGGCTAAGAACCTATCTGGAAATGATTTGTATGTTTGTGGTGCGTGACATAAGCACGCACCACAAACATACAAATAAAATTTTCCGAATTGGTACTCGGAATGCGTTTTTTTGAGGAGAATTTTATGAAAGCAAGTAATCGAAAACCGGGGTGGCATCTGGCTGCCATTACTTCCCTTGTGGCAGTGATGGCCCTAGCTGCTTGCCAGATATCAACGCCTACACCACCTACGGTAGTCGCACCGACGGAGGCTGCGCCAACTGAGGCATCTCTGAATACCTTTGATCCCAATAAGACAGAGGTACCTGCAGGTCCCACCGCCACCCCCATCGTCATCAACCTGGAAGGCGCGGAGACGACCGAGAGCGGTCTCCAATATTTAGAAGAGACCACCGGAGATGGCGCTCAGCCGAAGAAGGGCGAGATCATCACCATGAACTACATCGCCAGCCTGCCTGATGGCACTGAACTGTATAACACATACACGGTGGGCGCGCCGACAACAACCGTGTGGGGTATGGGCCGCCTTCTGCCCGGTTGGGAAGAGGGGATTGGAATGATGAATGTGGGCAGCAAGGCTAAAATTGTACTGCCACCCGAATTGGCCTTTGGCGAGCAGGGCAACGGCGCGATTCCGCCTAACAGCCAGCTGATTCTGGAAGTGGAACTGCTCGAGAGCGAAGCACCGCCCGCCCCCGCGGAGGTTGCCGATACCGATCTGACCAAGACGGACAGCGGGCTTCAATACCACGACCTTGCCGTTGGTGATGGCGAAGAAGCTGTCATGAACAGCAGCGTATCGACCAAATACACCATCTGGGTCAAGACCGACACTGGCTATGATTACATCGACTCATCCCAGTACAGTTCTGAAGTGTCCTTCGTCATCGGGCGTATGGATACGGTGTTCCCCGGTTGGGATGAAGGTACGGCAGGTATGAAGGTTGGCGGAAAGCGCTTGCTGGTGATTCCCCCAGAACTGGCGCTGGGCGCACAAGAAGGCAGCATTGTCCCCCCGAACTCCACCCTGGTTATGGAAGTTGAGCTTACATCCTCCTCCGAGCCTCGCGTGGCGACCGAGGTGGATGAAAAGGAATTCACTACGACCGACAGCGGCCTAAAGTATTACGATCTTGAGGAAGGCACCGGCGAGACGCCCCAACAAGGGCAGACGGTGGTCGTTCACTACACCGGGTGGCTGGTAGACGGCACGCAGTTCGACAGTTCCGTTGATCGCGGGGAGACGTTCAGCTTTCCACTGGGTGAAGGTCGTGTAATCCCCGGTTGGGAAGAAGGTGTCGCCACGATGAAAGTTGGCGGCAAGCGCCAGCTCATCATCCCTGCCGAATTGGGTTACGGAGATATGGGCGCGGGCAGCCTGATCCCGCCCGGCGCGACCCTGGTTTTTGAGGTCGAGCTAATCGACATTCAGTAGCAGATCACTGCGTAGAAAGAACGCTGCGCGTCTGGCTTTTTCCAGCGCGCAGCGTTCTTTTGTAACTGCCCAGGCTCGGCGGGTTTGTGTGTTTTGTGAGGGAGTTGCATAGCAAGTCGCCCACAAAACACACAACGATATTATGAAGTACGAGGAGCTTTTTATGTGACTGTGATTACCTCACCGCCCGAGATGCGTACCAGCTCCTCTGGCGCGATGGGGAAGACGGCATTAGGCGTTCCACCCGCTGCCCAGATCAGCGCATATTGGAGCAAGTCCGCGTCGATGTAGGTCTTCAGCGGGGTCTTATGCCCCACTGGCGGTACCCCTCCAATGGCGAATCCGCTGGCTTCGCGAACCAAATCGGCATCCGCGCGGGCGAGCGTGCCGCCAAGCTGGCGGCCCAGGTGTTTTTCGTGCACGCGGTTCGTTCCACTCACCAGCACCAGCACCGGTGAGCCGGTAGAATCTTCCGGCGTTTGCAGTAGGAACACCAGCGACTTGACGATCTGCCCGACCTCGCAGCCCGCAGCCTGGGCTGCCTCGGCGGCGGTGCGAGTGCTTTCTGCCATCTCGACGATTTGCCCGGTATAGCCTGCGCGGCTCAAGGCATCTTGTACGCGCTGCGCGCTCGGATGCATAAGATCTCCTTTCTCCTATGCCTGCGTTGAAACAGCCTATTCTTCTAACGCGCTCCACACGCGCGTAACAAGCAGATAGAGCTGCGCCATGCCCTTGCTGATCTGCCCGGTGAGGATGTATTCCTCTTTGGTGTGGGCGCTGTTGCCGTTGGTGATGCCAACGCAGATTGCCGGATAGCCACGCGATAGGGGCATGTTCGCATCGGTCGAGGCGATATCCAGGCGGGTTTCCATCCCTAGATCTTTCAGCACACCGCATGCGATCTGTACAAGCGGGTGCCTGGGCGAGATGCTGCCCGCGCTGCGTTTGCCGATGCGATCCATTGTTACCTTTACGCCCGGTCGGCGCGCAGAGCGGATAATCTCCTCGACCTGGCTTACTAAATCTTCGAGGGCGCCGGCGTCTTCTGAACGCAAATCCAGCTCCATCGCGGCGCTGGATGCGATCGTATTGATCGAAGTCCCGCCGTGAATAATGCCTACGTTTAGCGTAGTGCAGGGGGAGCGGGGCAGGTTCAATGCTGCCAGCCGGGTTACAATGCCGCACAGCTCATGCACGGCCGAAGGCTGCCCATAATTGGCCCAAGAATGCCCGCCAGGGGTCTGCGCGGTGATTTTATAGCGCTCAACGCCCAAACCGCGGTGCAGAACCGTGCCAAGGCCCATGCCTTCGATCACCAGGTAGGCTATCGGTTCGGCGCCGAAGCGATCTACCACTGCCTGGATGCCGCGCAGGTCGCCCAGTCCTTCTTCGCAGGTGTTAAAAACCACCCAAAGGTCGCCGGGAAGCTGGGTCTTTTCGGCTTGCAGTGCCTGGATCAACCCTAGCAGGGCGGCAGTGCCGAGCGCGTTATCACCAATGCCTGGCCCGGTGATGCGGTTCTCCGCGCGCTTGGTCGTCAGGGAAGTTCCCATTGGATGGACGGTGTCGATGTGGGCGCTAACGACTAGCGGGCGAGCGGTTCCGCCTACCAGCCGGGCGAGTACATTACCTGCGGGGTCTCGCTGCACATCAGAAAGCCCGGCCTTTTGCAGCCAATTGAAGAAAAATTCGGCCCGCGCCTCTTCGTGGAACGTGGGCGCAGGGATTGCCTGAATAGTACAGGCAAGTTCGATCACATCTTGCGCGAGTGTTGCCGGAAGATTGTTCACGCTTTTCGCACCATTTCTCGCAGCGCCTCGAGGCGCGCTTTGGGTAGACCAGGCAGGGCATCGAGGGCGTAGAAGGGTGAAGTCCCTTCCATCACCATTGCGGCAGAGACATTGCCGCACAACACTGCATGGAGAGGATCGTAGGTATGCCGGTAGCCCGCCAAAAATCCGCCGCCGAAGGCATCCCCGGCGCCGGTTGGCTCGATCACCTGGATCGGGTAGGCGGGGATAATCCAGCGCGTGCGGTTGACGTGATTATAGAGATACTGCCCGCCGCTGCCGCGCTTGATTACCACGATTTCGCAGCCGTACCCGGCAATGGTTTCGGCCATTTCCCACAAATCTTCGCTGCGCCCCTGGAACAAGTTGACCAGCTTGCTCTCGGCGCACAAGAAGGCGCTCAGACCGTTGATCAGTACGGGGATGTCATCCCAAAAAATGGGGTTCATGTAGCCCGCGGAGGGGTCGAGGGTGATGGTGTTGACGTTGCCGCGCCGTAAAATCGAAGGCAGCATGGTGTGCGAGAGATAATCCAGCGGGCAGATATGCGCGGCAGTGGCGTCGAGGTAATCATCGGGCAGATCGTTCTGTCGCAGAGTCAGCGGGCTGAGCTGCGTGCGGCTGTCGATCTGCTGCCCGGGCGGGTTGTAGCCCAACAGGGCTTTGGGGAAGGGCAGCCCCAGGCGGGCAAACTGCGCTACAGGGTTATCGGTATTGGGCGCATCAAGCGCAGGATAAGAGACAAAATAGCGCAGGTCGAATGCTTCTGGCAGGATGCGGACGCCGCGCAGGTCAAATCCGCATTGGGCGAGCTTGTCCAGCCACTCATGCGGATAGTCTTCGCCAATGCGCGAGATCAGGCCGATGCCCTGTTCCCAAATGCCCGCGCCGGCTGCGGCATACAACAGGCCTCCGCCCGGCACGTCCAGCAGTGTCTGGTCGCGGTGGGTAATTACATAGTTCCGGCGGAGCTGCCCGGCGATGATATATGTCAGTACGGGGATGCTGCCCATGATGAAAATGATTATATCATTTTCATCATGGGCAGCATCCCCTACCAAAAAATAATACTGTGGTTGTTGGTTGCGCGAGCCTCGCGCAACCAACAACCACAGTATTATTTTTTGGATAGATACTTCCTCTTATTCGCGGTCGGCGATGTCGGCGATCAGGCGGAGCACACCGAGCACGCCCAGGCCAATTTTCACCCCGTCACCGGGGGTCACTTCGGGGAGCACGTTTTCCTGCTCCGCGCGCTGAATGACAATGTAGGCGCCGATGATTCCGATGACAAGCCCGGCAGCCGCGCCGATCGCAATAGTTTTACTTCTCCAGTTCATATTTCCCCATCCTTTTGAGTTTTCAGTATTTTTCGTTGGTGGTGTGCCAGACTTCTTCCAGCACACCACCAACGAAAAAATACGCCTTATGAGTTTACTTTCCGCGAACCACCGTGTCCCACAGGCGCTTTACGCGGGCTGAGAAGGTATTGGTCTTGATCACCGGCTGGGTAGCAGAATCGGCGGCACGGCGAACCCCCAATGCGATCCGCACCATACGTAGTTGCAATCGCAGCATCCAGTCGGGCATTTTTTGTAGCAGCTTGCGCATTCCGTATACCGCAGCTCCCACAATGACTAGGAAGATCAGCATGGTCAGCAGCACCGGGATGATGACGAACACTGCAGAGATATTTCCCCACTTGTTGATCGCCGGGCTTTCGTTTACCGTGCCGATGATTGCGAGCACCACCAAGGCCAGCACAACCAGCAGCGTGAGACCCAACGGCAGCCAGACCTGCATGCGCATCTGCCGGCGGTGGTCTTCTACCGGCGAGGCGTTAATCGGGTATCCGGGGACAGTGCCTTTTTGTTCCATACCAGATATTTTAGCACGGAACAACATAAATAATGTTTATAGAAATGGTGGTTCTTTGGGTTTTCATAGAAATGCGGGGCATGCTGTACAGCACGCCCCGCATTTCTATGAAAACGAAGAAACTTTTATCTTCCCAATCTTCTTGCCAGATCGCTGCGGTAGCAGTCCAGGTCAATCGCTACACGTGCGACGCCGGTTCGCATGGCAGCTTCGGCCACCGCGGGCGCTTCCCACAGCGCCACGCGCCGGTCCAGCGGCTTCGGGACGATGTAATCGCGGCCAAATTCCAGATGATCCACGTTGTAGGCTTCCAGCATCTCAGCGGGGACCGGCTCTTTGGCCAGACTGGCAAGCGCCTGTGAAGCCGCCACTTTCATTTCGTCGTTGATCGCCCGCGCTCGCACGTCCAGCGCGCCGCGGAAGATGAACGGGAAGCCCAACACGTTATTGATCTGGTTGGGGTAGTCGGAGCGGCCGGTAGCGACAATTGCATCGGGGCGGGCTTCACGCGCCAGCTCGTAGCGGATCTCGGGGTCAGGATTGGCCATGGCGAAAATGATCGGGTCGCGGCCCATGCGCTTGACCATCTCCGGGGTGACGATATTGGCGGCGGAAAGGCCGATGAACACGTCCGCGCCTTCCATTGCTTCTGCAAGGGTGGCGGGGCAGTCGCCGCGGGCAAAGATTTCTTTCTCGGGGAACATTTCTTCCGCGCGGCCTTCGAATACCAGCCCGAAGCGGTCGCACATCCAGATGTTTTCGCTCGGAACGCCAATCTTCAGCAGATGGGTGGCGCAGGCAACACCCGCCGCGCCGCCGCCGGAGAAGACAATCTTCACCTCATTCAACTTGCGATTGGTGATCTCCAGGGCGTTCAGCAGCGCGGCGCCGAGGATGATGGCCGTTCCGTGCTGGTCATCGTGGAAGACGGGGATATCGAGCATGGCTTGCAGGCGGCGCTCGATGGCAAAACATTCCGGCGAGCGGATGTCTTCCAGGTTAATGCCACCAAAGGTGGGCGCAATGGCCGCCACCGTCTGGATCACGATCTCGGGGTCGTGTGAGTCGACTTCGATATCGAACACATCAATATCGGCAAAGCGCTTGAACAGTACGCCCTTCCCTTCCATGACCGGCTTCGATGCCAGCGCTCCGCGGTCGCCAAGGCCCAAAATGGCCGTCCCGTTGGAGATCACCGCGACAAGATTGCCCTTGCTGGTGTATTCGTAGGCCATGTCAATGTCTTTTTCGATCTCCAGTACCGGGTAGGCCACGCCGGGGGTATAAGCCAGGCTCAAATCACGCTGGTTGTGCAGCGGTTTGGTCGGCAGAATGCTCAGCTTACCGGGCTTGCCGTTCAGCCGGTGATATTCGAGTGCATCTTCACGTGTAATGCGAATCATGAAATATCCTTTCCTGTAATGTTTGCATACAGCCATTGTAACGGAGGGGAGTGGGGTAGGGAAGGAACGATTGGCGGGTGTTTGGCATTACACTATGCACATTTTTATATGCGAAATTATGAAATTAATGTATAATGAGAGACAGAAGTTATAGCGTTCCTCTGCCCATATTTTCTTGTATTCCGGGCAGAACCTGGTTGTGAGCGTGTAAAGTGCTGGGAAGCGTTTCATCTGGCTGCCGGGGTCCGGCCCAGGTGATCGAAGTTGGTAAAATCAGATGCTTATGATTGCCGGATGTGTGCAAGCCGGCTGCATGGAGAACACTCCGGCGTTTCAAGCTTCGCGGGAGTGATGCAGGACAGCTTGCCATCCGTTTGAGAGTGTGCAAAGAGTGATCAAACGGTGTTTATGGAATCCATCACACCTTGCTGATTTGACCTCTTCCTGACGTTCGTGTCGGGCGGTTCTCCCTTTCCGGGGGGCGGCCTTGCGCGACCCCAGTTCGATATGCGATTTCACAGCCGTGGACTGCCAGGGCAGTTTTACGGCTGTTTGCTTGTTTACAATGGACCGAGAGATAACCGCGCTGAAAGCACAGGTGAAAAACCCGAATCGCATCAGTGTCTTCTTAGATGGTGAATATGCGTTTGGGTTGGCGCGCATTGTTGCGGCCTGGCTGTCGATAGGCCAGCACCTGAGTGAAGATGATATTACGCGCCTGAAAGAGCAGGACACCTACGAAGTGGCTTACCAGCGAAGCCTGCGGTTTTTGGGTGTGCGGGCGCGGTCAGAAGATGAGGTCCGGAAGAAATTAAGCGATCAGGGTTTTGAGGAGAAGGTTGCGGATAGTACGATCCAGCGGCTGAAAGAAATGGGCTTCCTGAGCGACGATCAGTTTGCGAAGGACTGGGTAGAAAACCGCAGCACCTTTCGACCCCGCAGCAGGCGGCTGCTGAAACTGGAACTGCGACAAAAAGGTGTGGCAGATGACGCAATCGAGAAAGCTCTGGCTGAAACCGGAGACGAAAGCACCCTGGCTTATCAGTCCGCGATGAAATACGCGCGGCGGTTGGCCGGGTCGGATTGGGAGACGTTTCGCAAGCGGCTGGGCGACCATTTACTTCGCCGTGGTTTCTCTTACGGAACTATCGCTCCTGTCCTTCGTCAGGTGTGGGATGAAACCCGCGAGTCAGCCGGCGACTCTAACCCGACAAACGATGAGGATGAAGAGATATGGTCACAATAGAGATTTGGGTACTCCTGCTGATCCTTCTGGTGGACATAGGAGTCGTGGTGGGAGTGACGTACTTCGTTACCCGCGCCATGATGAACCGCTTCCGGCAGGATCAGACTGCCCGCGCGGATAATGTTATCACGATCGCCAATGAGAACGCTAAGACCATCGAGCTCGAGGCGAAGGACCGGGCGCTGAAGTATATCCAGGAGGCGGAGACGGATATTCAGCGCCGCCGCAAAGAAGTATCGCTGGAAGACGAGCGCGTGCAGAAGCGCCGCACCGAGCTGGATCATCGCATTGAGCGTTTGGAGCAGCGCGAGCAAGCGCTGAACAAACGCCAGAGTGCGCTTGATAAGCGCGTGAATGATGTTGAGAAAGCCGCCTCGCAGCAGTTGGCCGAGCTGCAGCGCATCGCGCAGATGACAATTGATGAGGCCCGCACCGTGGTGCTGGCAGAGGCCGAGAAGGAAGGCCGCAACGATATGGCCCGCATTATTCGCCAAATTGAGGCGGAAGCTCGCCAGGAAGGCGAGAAACGCGCCCGCGAGATCATCGCGGATGCCATCCAGCGTGTGGCTTCAGAGCACGTTTCTGAGGTGACCACTTCGGTCGTGCCGCTGCCAAATGAAGAAATGAAGGGACGCATCGTGGGCCGCAACGGGCGCAACATCCGCGCCTTTGAGCAGGTTGCCGGTGTGGACGTGATTGTAGACGATACGCCCGAGGCGGTGACCGTCTCGTGCTTTGATCCGGTGCGGCGCGAAGTTGCCCGCCGTGCCCTGGGCCGCCTGATCCTGGACGGTCGTATTCACCCCGCGCACATCGAGAAGATTCTCAACGATGAGCAGCGGCTGGTGGAGAAGGATATTGAGGTGGCGGGTGATCAGGCTGCCTTCGATGCCAATGTGGCTGGCATTCACCCCGAGATCCTGAAGGTTCTTGGGCGATTGAAGTACCGCACCTCCTACGGACAAAATCAGCTATCGCACGCCGTGGAAGTCTCCAAGCTGGCGGCAGTGATTGCCTCAGAACTGGGCGCGGACGTGGAAATTTCGAAGGCTGGCGCGCTGCTGCACGATCTGGGCAAAGCAATGGACCATAATACCGAGGGCACGCATGCCCAGATCGGCGCGGAATTTGCCAAACGCCACGGTGTGAACGCCCGCGTAGTCAACTGCATTGCCTCGCACCATCATGAGATTGAGCAGGAATCGGTGGAGGCGGTGATTGTGGAAGCCGCGGATGCCATCTCCGGCGCCCGCCCCGGCGCTCGCCGCGAGGATCTGGAGCTGTATATCAAGCGCCTGCGCGCCCTGGAAGACCTGGCGAACTCCTTCAAGGGCGTCAGCCAGAGCTACGCCATCCAGGCCGGACGCGAAGTGCGTATCATGGTTCGCCCAGAAGAAGTGGACGACCTGGCCTCTACCCGCCTGGCCCGCGACATTGCCAAGAAGGTGGAAGAGACCATGCAGTATCCCGGCCAGATCAAGGTAACCGTCATCCGCGAAACCCGCGCCGTCGATTACGCGAAATAAGCAATCCGTACCTCTAACATAAAAAGACCCCGCAAGGGGTCTTTTTATGTTAGAGGTACGGATTGCCAGCCAATTCTTCTTCGATGGTAGTTTCGGGGCCGTGGCCGCTGAGCAGGCGCGTTTGCACGGGCAGCGTGAGCACTTGCTCGCGGATCGACTGCATCAGCACTGCCTGGCTTCCGCCGGGCAGGTCCGTGCGCCCAATGCCGTGGTAGAAGATCACGTCGCCGACCAGCATAGCGCCAGCCTCCGCTGCATAGAACATCACGTGCCCGGGGGTATGGCCGGGCGCATGGCGCACCTCGAGCCGGGATTCGCCCAGGGTAATTATTTGGCCGTGCTCAAAGTGGATCGAAGGGTCGGGGCCGGGCGCTATGTTCATGCCAAACAGGCGCGCGCCGCCGCCCTGCTGCCACAGCGGAAGATCCGCGGTGTGCAGTCCTACCGGCAGTGTGGCTTTCCCGGTGGCCTGCTGGATCACCTGCACCCCGGCGATGTGATCGAAGTGAGCGTGGGTTAGCCAGATGGCGGCAAGGTCCCAGCCGTGCTTTTCGACGATCTCAAGCACCAGCTCGCTGTCGAAGCTCGGGTCCACCACCACGGCTTGACCGCTGTCTGCCAGCAGGTAGGTGTTATTCTCCATCGGGCCAAGCACCAGTCGAACAATTTCAAGCGTCATCAGTCTCCCTCCATTTGCTTCAGGGGGCGGCTAACCGGGACGTTGGGGTGGTTTGCCCGCCCCTGGTTGAGCAAGAAGAAATTGATCACTACCATAACGCCGATGCTGATGATACTAACAACATAAACCGTGTGCGGGTTGCGATCGTACAGAAAGCCTGCTGCCAGCGGGGCGACGATGGAGGCAAGGGCGTTGGCGGTTTCCACCAATCCAAATGCCAGACCAACCTCTCCAGCTTTGACGATCGAGCGTGCATATGCAAGCGCCATTGAGCGGCACAGGCGGTACCCGCCGATAAAGAAGTAGCCGGCTGTTAACAGGAAAGGCGTCTCGGAACGCCACAGCGATAGGGCGAACAACCCAACCAGCACCTGCCCGAGCAGAAAGCCCGCGGTGGCGTTCAAGTGACCGGCGGATAGCATGATCAGCGCATTGCCCAGGCTGCCCACTGCGCCGATGACGCCGATCTGCTGCAGGTCGAAGCTGTGCTGGTTTTGCAAGTAGTTGGGGGTCAGCGGCTGCGGTAGGATCATGGTGAACAGGCTGAGGAAGATCAACGCCACCAACCCAAAGAAGCGCGGGTTGCTTGTCAGGCTGGGCTTTAACGCATGCGCTTCGCGCTGCTCTTCTTCTGGCGCCTTGCGCGTAGTGAGTACGATCAGAGTTGATCCAAAGAAGATGACCGCGGCAATCTGATAGACAATTTGCAGCCCGAACCGCTGGCCGATCACCCCACCAACTAGCGGGCCGACAAATGCACCCAGGTGAAACATGGCCGAAACGACCGTCAGCGCCCGCTCGACCGACCACTTGCCGCGCACGCTGGCAATGTAGCTGTTCATTGGCGCGGTGACAAAGGAGGTCAGGCCGTAGATCAGCAGGCCCGCTACAAATACCGGCAGCGAACCAGCCCAGGCCATGATCACCGCGGAAATGGTCCCCAATACCCACGATGCCCACATGACGGGGCGCGAGCCAATCCGGTCGGCTAGCATGCCAGCCGGGATCTGCACCAGTGCCATTGCCGCGCCCATTGCGCTGAGGATACCGCCGATTTTCACTGGGTCGGCTCCCCAGTTTTGCAGTGTAAGCGTTATGAAAATCAAAAACATCCCTTCGCCCACGCCCCAGGCAAAGAGTGAGACCATCATCACCCGCAGATCACGCGTCATCCGCCCTACCCGAGTACGATCAGCTCGCGCGGCAGGTCAGAGAGCGTCTCTGCGCCGGTTTCGGTGATGACAACGTTATCCTCAATGCGCACGCCGTTCCGCCCGGTCAAATAAATACCTGGCTCCACGGTGAAGGCCATGCCCGGCTGGAGAATCAGATCGTTCTCGCCGAACATATAGGGCGGCTCGTGGCCTTCCATGCCGATGCCATGCCCGGTGCGGTGGAAGAACTGCGGGCCATAGCCGCCTTCTTCGATCACCACGCGCGCGGCGCGGTCCACGTCTCCGGCGGGGATGCCCGGTCTGGCGGCCTTACGTCCGGCTTCGTTCGCCAGCAGTACCAGCCCGGCGATTTGACGGTATTCAGGCGCAGGCTCGCCGATGGAGAAGGTGCGGGTCAGGTCGGAGATGTAGCCGTTGTAGGATGCGCCCCAGTCGATCACCAGCAGATCGCCTTCTTGCAGCGGGCGGATAGAGGGCGAAGCGTGTGGGTCGGCGGAGTTCGGCCCGCCAGAGACGATCGGCTGGAAGGGCAGCTCGCCATCCGAGCCGGCGCGCATCAGGTTGATCATCAGCTCGGCTGCGACCTGTCGTTCGGTTACCCCGGCTTTGATGTAGGGTAGGGTAGCCGTCAGCGCCTCTTGCGCGATCCGCACAGCCTGGCGCATTGCTTCTACCTCGGCGGCATCCTTCTGCATCCGCAGGCCATTGAGCACGCCTTCCGCGGAGACGAATGCTGCGCCGGGGATAGCCTCTTCCAAGAATTTCAATTCCAGAAAGCGCAGGCGGTTCGGCTCAACGCCGATGGTCTTGCCACCCAGCCCCAGCGACTGCGAAGCAGCCTGGAAGGCCTGCCCCCATAGAGCCGGGTTATCACCAAAGGGGAAGGTTTCGAGCAAGACCCCCGCTTTGCTGGCCTTGGTCATCTCTAATTCTGGCAGCACCAGGACGGGATTGCTGCCCGGCACGAACAGGAGCACGGTCGGGCGTTCCATCAAGTGAAAACTCAGCCCGGTAAGATACGTGAGGGTAGGGCCAGGGTTGAGGGCAAGCGCATCCAATCCGGCTTCGCGGATGGCGCGGCTCAGGCGTTCAAAGCGGGCATTGTGCATGGAGTTCCTCCTGGGGGCGAGTTTCTTTCGGCAGCCGTTATTGAGACAAGCAGCCAGAATTATACCGGGATTTGCCACTTGACAACAGGCGTCGGATTCACTATACTGCAAATAACTTTGCAATACAAATTGATTTGCAGTACGGAGGTTGCCATGAATGAGTTAGAGCGCGCAAAGTACTTAAGCCTGTATTATGATGCTCTCAAAGGGCTGCGGCTGGTGCCGCTTGGGCTGTTTATGGTGCTGATCGCCTTACGGGATCGATATGACTGGGCCTGGCTGGGTACAACGGGGGATATGACCTATACGCTGCCACTGCTGCTGTTGATGATTGGGTTGTACTTCGCTGCCAACTACTACTACGCCCGCCGGTATGGCAGCGTGCAGCCGCGCAATCGCGAGACACAGTGGGCGTGGAGCTGCGGAATGATCGCACTGTTTGTCGTGGCGATCTTCGTGGATATGCGTGCGGGACTTCCATTCAGCACAGTCAGTCTTTGGATCAGTGCGCTGCTGCTGATTGCGGGGTGGAAGTCTCGTCGCTTTCATTACCTGCTGGCTGGAACGGTGATGTCCATCCTCACGCTGATGCCGTTGGCGCCGGGGGTAGAAAATCCAATGCAGTATATGCCGTACAGCTTTCTGTTCGGCATGACGCTTGGCTTGGTGTGGATTATGCTGGGGCTGGTGGATCATTTTATCCTGGTGCGCCAGATGCGCCCGGTGCATGGGGGTGATTATGCCCGAGCTGAGTAACAGTCTGGCGGCAAAGTGATCTGTAATACGGAGGAATAGTGATGAACGAGATGGAGCGGGCTCAGTACATTACGCGTAATTTTCAAGCTCTTCAAGGGCTAAAGCTGCTGCCATTTGGCCTTTTTATGCTGCTCATGTCCACACGTGACCTGGGGTGGCCATGGCTGGGCGAAGCGGGCGACTGCACATATACCCTTCCGATGTTTCTGGTGTGTATCATCCTGTACATGGTGATCGACCGATATTACAAACGGCGGTTTGGCTCCGTTCAGCAGAAAGATGCTAGTACGCAGTGGTTGCTAGGGATTGCCATGGTGGGGGCGTTCTTTGGCTTGCTTATTTTTGAGGTAGCCGTAAAGCCTCCATTCAGCCTGATCTTCCTGTTGATCAGTGCCTTGCTAATTTATGCCGGTATCCGCACGCAGCGCTGGTACTATTGGGCGATTGGAGTTGTTCTCATCGCCTTAAACCTGCTGCCGGTGATTTTGAGTCTCACCCGGGAAGATTTAATCTCAGGGATGTTCGGTTTTTGGTGGAACTTCGCGCTGGGCCTTGGGTGGTGCGTGATTGGCCTGTTAGATCACATTCGCCTGGTGCGTGGGATGAACCTGCTAGGGGAGGGTGCTCATGCCCGAGCTGAGTGATGATTTAGCGGCAGTGGACCGGTTGATCCACGAGCCGGCGCGGCTGGTGGTAATGACTGCACTTTCTACCTGCCAGTTTGCGGACTTTTTGTTCTTGCAGCGGCTCACCGGGTTGACGGCTGGTAATCTTTCCAGCCATTTGACCAAGCTGGAAGAAGCGGGGCTGGTGTGGATCGACAAGCAGATTGTCGGTAAGCGCCCGCGCACGCGGGTTGGCCTGAGCGATTCTGGACGCAGAGCGATCGAGGCGCACTGGAAGCAGCTCGACCAGCTCCGCACTCGCGCTGCGGAAGAAGGCAAGAATGGGGCGTAAGATTTTCCTCTCTCGCTGTCTACTCGGGAGAGGAAAATAAATTATGTCCTTGACAGGATACCCTGGGTAAGGTAAAATCTTGTTCGCCCGATGAGAAGAACAAGGGCCTGTAGCGCAGTTGGGAGCGCGCCTCAATCGCACTGAGGAGGCCAGGGGTTCGAATCCCCTCAGGTCCACTGCAGTGTGCGAAGCGAGAAACGCACAGCGCTGAAGACAACAAAATAGCAACCAGGGCCTGTAGCGCAGTTGGGAGCGCGCCTCAATGGCATTGAGGAGGTCAGGGGTTCGAATCCCCTCAGGTCCACTAGAAGACACCACGAAAAACGGTGTCTTTTTTTGTTTCACTACAAAAACACGCAGATACGTGTTTTTGTAGTGAAACAAAACTCTGGTAACTGCTCTGCAGGGCGGTGCCGTTACAAATTTGCCTCTTGACATACTGTGTAAAGCACAGTATAGTGTATAAAAGGATACAGTATGGAAAAAGATGCTGTCGTAGAAAACTTATTGCAAGAGTTGCGTCGTGGCGTGATCGTTCTGGCGGTGCTGGGAACCTTGAGCGAAGAGCAGTATGGGTATTCCATCCTCAAGTTGCTCGCGGACCGGGGCCTGGATGTCGATCAGGGTACGCTCTACCCGCTGCTGCGTAGGCTGGAAGGGCAGGGCCTGCTCGAATCCAAATGGAAGCTTGAGGAGGCTCGCCCCCGCCGCTACTACGTGATTAGTGATGAGGGCCGGCGCGTGCTGCCGGTGATCAAACAGGAATGGGACCGCATGACCGGGACTGTGTCATTGTTATTGTCGGAGGAGGTACAAGATGAATCTCATTGATGCATATATGCAGGAAGTGGGGCGGCATTTGCCCGCCAAAAACCGCGAGGATATTGAAAAAGAGATCCGCACGCTGGTGGAAGATATGCTGGACGATACTTCGAATGCCGCAGGGCGCGCGCCTGATGAAGCGATGGTCGTGGAAGTGTTGAAGAAGCTCGGCCCACCCGAAAAGGTCGCAGCATCGTACACTACGCCGCGCTATCTGGTCGGCCCGGCGTATTTCCCCACCTTTTTGATGGTGATGAAGATTGTGGCCAGCGTCTTGCTGATTCTCAGCGCCATTGGTATTGGCATTGAGCTTGGGCGGCAGGCTACAGACCCCGTAGCCGTTTTCGCCATTCTTGGAACAGGGATCGGGCAGTTCATCGGCGCGCTTCTGAGCGCGTTTGGTTCGCTAGTGATCGTCTTCACCGTCTTGCAGTGGTTCGTCCCCAATCCGAAGGGCAGCGAAGAGGAGTGGGATCCGCGCAAGCTGCGCACGGAGCCGGACTCCGAGCGTATCACCCAGACCGGCCAAATCTTCGCGATCATCGGCAACGTGATCCTGCTGGTATTCCTCAACTTTTTTACGCGCTGGAGTCAGTTCACATTTACCGGCAGTGAGAATACGTTTGTGGCAGCGCCAATGGTTACCGACGCATTCTTCACCTACTTGCCGTGGATCAACCTGGTGCTGGTGGGCGGGCTGACCCTGAACGCACTCTTGATGGCCCAGGGCCGCTGGACAAACACGCTGCGGTGGGTATCGGTTGGCCTGCACCTGGCGACGATCATGCTGCTGGCTGTGATCCTCACCGGACCGCAGGTGATTGGAATGGACCCCGTGGGGATGGAGCGATCGGGCTGGCCGGTGGAACAAATTAACAACATGCTGCGGTTGGAGCCACTGTTCGACAGTATTTTCCGCATCGCACTGGGTATCTCTCTCGTGATGCAAGTGATCGAGATGGCGCAGACACTCTTCAAAATCCTGCGCCCGCGCATCTCGCTGCCGGCGGGGATGGCGCAGTAAGCAAGCACCAACGCAAAAGGCCGCCTGCACATACGGGCGGCCTTTTTTGATTCAGCCATTCCCAGGCTCTTTGGGAAGTGTCGTGGTTGTAGGGGAAAGTTGCGAAGCAACTTTCCCC
>JAEYTI010000362.1 GCA_023434145.1 Chloroflexota bacterium
GTTGTAGGGGGAGCTTGCGGCGCAAGCTCCCCCTACAACCGCGGCAGTTCCCAATGAACAAGAATAACTCCACGCGAAGGACAGGACAATTATGATGACCAGTAATGAAGTCGGTGAAGTGCTGCTCGCGGTGAGCGTGCTGCTCGCCGGAGCGCACTTTTTTGGCTATGTGTGCGTCAAGCTGCGCCAGCCGAGGCTGATTGGGGAAATTCTGGCGGGCATCGTGCTCGGGCCATTCCTGCTGGGCCGCATTGCGCCGGGCCTGTTCGAGGACTTCTTTGGCGCTGCGGGGGAAGGCAGCCAGGTTCAGGTCGTGCTGGGGTTCATCTACTGGTTCGGGCTGATGCTGCTCATGTTCATCTCCGGCAGCCAGGTGCGGCGCGTACTGGCGCACGAAAACCGCCAGGAGACGGCCTGGATTATCGGCATCGGTACGCCGCTGCCGTTCTTCCTGGTGTTGTTTCTGGGTCTGGCGAACGTGCTCCCTATCGACCCTTTGGTGGGGCCGCAGGGTCACCGCATCTCTGCCCTGCTGATTCTCTCGATCTCGGTCGCGGTCACCTCCATCCCGGTCATCTCGCGCATCTTCTACGATCTAAGGATCTTGCACACGCGCTTTGCCAGCTTGATTCTGGGCGCGGCAGTGCTGGAAGACATCATCCTTTGGGTGGTGCTGGCCGTCGCCACCGCACTAGCCGGAACGACCGCCCTCCTGCAGGAGCAGGTCATCGGCCAGATTTCATCCCATGTAGGCGCAACGCTCATCTACACCACGCTGGCGCTCTTCCTTACCCCGCGCATCATCAAATTCCTACACCGCACGCGCTGGAACGTGCTGCGCAAGACGTCTAAGGTGGGCTATCTCATCCTCATCCTGTTCGTCTACGCCATCATCGCCACGCTGCTGGAAGTGAACCTTGTTTTCGCGGCCTTCCTGGCGGGGTTTGGCGTGGTGGGCGGCATTAGCGGCAGCGAGCGCGAGCGGTTCTCAAAATTTTTCGAATCGATCGAGCAGTTTTCCACCTCTACCTTCATCCCCATCTACTTTGCCATCGTCGGCTACCGGCTCGTATTCGGCTCCGACTTCTCCATGCTGATGCTGGTGGCATTCCTCGCCGGGTCTTCGCTGCTCTCTCTGCTCTCTGTTGGGCTGGCAGCCAGGCTGGCAAACTTCAAAGGGCTGGATATCGTCAATATCGCCATCACCACCAACGCGCGCGGTGGCCCGGGCATTGTGTTGGCGAGCGTGGCCTATGACGCCGGGCTCATCAACGCCGCCTTCTACACAACCCTGGTGCTGGCAGCCGTGTTCACATCACAGGCCGCCGGGGTGTGGCTGCGATTCGTCCTCAGCCGGGGATGGCCGCTGCTCTCCAGCAACCCCGAGGAGACCTGGAAGCCCGCGCCAAAGCCGCGGACTCAGCGCGAATTACCAGCCGCCGACGTCGACCTCGCCAGGGCAGCAGATCTACAACGCCCGGGCGATTAAACCCCCGAATACCGATCCGAAAATTGTTTTGTGTTGGTTGTTTGCGCGACGTAGTCGCGCAAACAACCAACACAAAACATAATTTCGATCAGGTTATACGTTTCCGCCCAGGGGTGCGGGGCGAGACAGAGATTGGTTATGACACGAAATCGAAAGCACCTGCATATCAGCCTCTTCTTTCTCCTGCTGCTGCTGTTGATCGCTTGCATTGGACTTTCGACGTTGAGCACCTTCGATTTGAATGCGCTGGCAAGCAAACTGCTGCCAGGCAGAGCAGCCGCCGCTGAGGCAAACACCTCGCTCTTTCTGCCGGCAGTAGCTCATTTTCCAATGCCTGCATCCTTGTGTCTGGGACGCACCGCGCCAGTAATTGTAATAATCGCAGGGGAGCAGAAACATCAATACCGGTCCAAGAGCAACCCCTTGCCTGAGGGTGCGCTGGTGCATGCGAAGACAGCAGTATGGAATCACGTGCACGATTATCCGGTTGTGGTAGAGGGCGGTCCAGATATCTGCTTTTCGGGTGGGGCGGTGCGCGGAGAATATGCCAATAGCGCTTCATGGGATCGGATGCACGATACCACAGCATTCACCTTCCGCACCAACGGTGAAACCATCGTGGAGAACGTCCGCGTCCATAATTACGGGGATGGCATCTCCTTTTCCCGGGGCGGCGCTAAGGAAACCTTCCATATAACCGGCGTGTGGATGACCCACATCCGCGATGACTGCGTGCAGAACGATTACATGTACGGCGGGCTGATCGAAGACTCGTTGTTTGACGGCTGCTACACCGCCTTTAGCGCGCAGGAACACGATGATACGGAGGAGAACGATGGCAGCAAAAACATCTGGACGATCCGCAGTTCGCTGATCCGCCTGAAGCCTATGGCAAAAGTCTACAACGACCAGGGCCTGATCCCAGGGCACGGGGCATTTTTTAAATGGGGCAGCGATGGCACCGAGCCAGGGCTGGCGCTGCACGACAATATCTTCCGCGTGGATCAGCCATCCAACAGCAACAATGGGCTTGGGATCCCTCAAGGCAGGCTGGTTTCCTGTTCCAATAACACCGTTGTCTGGCTAGGCAGCGGCCCATTCCCGAATCCGCTGCCTGAGACATTCAACGGAACACCCTGCTTCACCATCACTACCGACCCGTGGGTGTGGGAAAACGCCGTGCAGCAGTGGAAGCACCACCACCGCCAGCACCAGGAATAAGCATCTATCCGAGCGTGAATTTGTCGTTTTGTGGCGCAACTGCATTGCGCCACAAAACGACAAATTCACGCTCAAAAGAGGGACATCGAACTTGTTTCGCATCCGCACATCCACACTGATTGCTCCCTATGGGGGCAGCCTGCGCGATCTGGTCGTTCCAGCCGAGATGCTGGACGAGCGAAAAGCGTACGCCAGCCACCTGCCTTCCTTGCAGGTCTCGCCACAGGCTGCCTGCGATCTGGAACTGCTGGCTTCTGGCGCATACTCGCCCCTGGATCGCTTTATGGGCCAGGAAGATACGCGCCGCGTGCTGGCAGAAATGCGTCTTTCCAGCGGAGTATTCTTCCCGCTGCCCATCACCCTGACAGTAGAAACCATCCCCGACCTGCGCCTGGACCGCGAGGTAGCGCTGCGCGGCAGTACGTATGAGCTGCTGGGCATCATGACCATCGAGGAGATTTTCGCCGGTGAGGCGCCCGATCCGCACAGCCTGCCGGGCAGCGTCAATATCTCAGGCAGCCTGGAGATCTTCCATCTGCCAAACCACTACGACTTCCGCGAGCTGCGGCTATCCCCAGCACAGGTGCGCGAGCGCTTAGAGGCAGCCGGGCGGAGAAACGTGTTCGCCTACCATTCAGGCGAAGCACCGCACCGCCTGGGTTCGCTGCTACAAAACCTGATAACCGGAGCGCCGGATAATGCGCTGCTGCTCCAGATCCCCGCAGGTCTGCGCAAACCCGGCGACTTTGACGCGTACAACCGTGTGCGCCTCTTTCAAAGGCTTGTTGAGCAGTGTACCGCGCCGGATCGGGTTGTGCTTTCGCTGCTGCCACGGGCAGCAGGCCCCAGCGGGGCGCGTGAAACGCTGATGCAGGCGCTGATCGCCCGCAACTATGGGGCAAACCATCTGATTGCCGCGGGTGAAATTGCCGAGAGTGATGCGCAGGAATTGGAAGTCACATTGGTACCGGAACCGGAGCAAAACGAGGCGGCGGAGGCAGCGCTTCTCGCTGAACTGCGCCCCCCGCGACACCAGCAGGGCGTGTGCATCTGGTTCACCGGGCTCAGCGGATCGGGAAAATCCACCACCGCCGAGATCCTCACCTGGCTGATGATGGAGCACGGTCGCCGGGTAACGGTGCTGGACGGCGATGTGGTGCGTACCCACCTTTCCAAAGGATTGGGGTTTAGCAAAGAGGATCGCGACACGAACGTGCGCCGGATCGGTTTTGTCGCCTCTGAGCTGGTGCGTATTGGCGGCGTAGTGATCTGCTCGGTCGTTAGCCCATACCGGGCCGCCCGCGCTGACGTGCGCAGCATGGTGGGCAGTGGCAACTTCGTGGAGGTGTTTGTCGATACGCCGCTGGATGTATGCGAGTCTCGCGACGTGAAAGGCATGTATGCAAAAGCCCGCAGCGGCGCGCTGAAAGGCTTTACCGGCATCGATGACCCCTACGAGCCGCCGGCGAACCCCGAGATCACGCTGGATACCGTCCATCACACCCCGCAAGAAAACGCCGAGCGCATCATGGCGTATCTGATCGAGCAGGGGTTCTTTCAAGCACCTTCGTAAAGGCCCGTGCACATGCCCAAAGAAAATTTAGCCAAATCTACCCTTTCGGCCTTTGGCTGGCAGTACACTTCCTTCATCGGCCAGGCGCTGATGCAGCTCCTCGTGCTGGCGGTGCAGGCTCGCCTGCTCACCGCCGAGGATTTTGGCGTGATGGGCCTTGCCATGATCTTTGTCGGTTTCGCGGCGCTGTTCTCGCAGATGGGTGTCGGACCGGCGATCATACAACGCCCCGATCTGACGACCCTCCATATCCGCGTAGGCTTCACCATCTCGGTACTGCTCAGCGTCATCTTCACCATCCTGATTATCGCCATCGCGCCGCTCGCGCCAATATTCGTCAAGAATGAGCAGGTCACCGGGGTGATGCTTGCCGTGAGCCTGAACTTCCTGTTCGCCGGCTTTGGCGTTGTAGCCGAATCGCTGCTCAAGCGCAACCTCAAGTTCAAGCGGCTGATGAAGGCCAACGTCCTTTCGTACGCGATCGGCTACGCCGGGGTCGGGATTGTGCTGGCATGGATGGGATATGGGGTGATGTCGCTGGTTGGCGCAACGCTAGGGCAGAGCCTGCTCAAAAGCGTGCTGCTGCTGGCCTACAACCCTCACCCGATCCGGCCTTCGCTGGCACGCCGCGAGATGCGCGAGCTGATTTTCTTCGGCGGCGGATTTACTCTGGCGCACTTCCTCAATTACAGCGCCAATCAGGGCGATTATTTTGTTGTTGGACGGATGATGGGCACGGAAGCCCTGGGCATCTACACCCGCGCCTACCAGTTGATGATGCTGCCAGCAAAATACTTTGGGCAAGTGCTCACCGTGGTGCTGTTCCCAGTCATGTCGAAACTGCAAAACCAGCGCTCGCGCCTCACCCGTGCGTATCTGGGCGGTATCGCCATGGTGGCGCTGGTCAGCGCGCCAATGGGCGTGCTGATGGTCATTGCTGCCCCCGAGATCGTCGAGATTCTGCTCGGGCCGAACTGGACGGAGACCATCCTGCCCTTCCAAATCCTGGCGCTCGGCGTCGTGGCGCGCGGATCGTACAAGATCGATGACGCGCTGGCGCGGGCATTGGGGGTGATGTACCAGCGCAGCATCCGCGATGCGATCTATGCCGCCGCGGTAGTCATCGGAGCACTCGTTGGCCTGCGCTGGGGCCTGGTGGGTGTGGCTTGGGGCGTGCTGGCTGCCGTGCTGATCAACTACGTGCTCGCCATTCAGATGAGCGTGCGCCTGCTGGAGTGTTCGTGGTCGCAGGTATTCCAGGCGCTTTTCCCCTCAATTTACCCGGCGGCGATCGTCGGCGTCGCAGCCATTGCGGCACGGGCGCTCTTTGTAGCTTCCAACGCGCCCGCCTGGCTGACTCTGGGCATGGTGACCCTGCTGAGCGGTCTCAGCTTGGCGGCAGTGTACGCGCTGCGACCGCAGCTTTTGGGTGTGTATGGAATCAAAACGCTGAAACGTTTTCTGCCTTCCATGCCGGTAAAGATCTTCCCCAAAGCCGTTTCCCGGTGGATTATGGCCCGGTTAGAGAATTGAGCGAATGCTATGAATCGTGTACTGCACAAAAAAAACTGGTGGCTACAGGAAGAAACGGCGCAGGCAGATACACCCCAGGCGGACTTTATCAGCCGCCTGATCACGCTCTGGTTGATCGGCACCGTAGCGCTGCTGCCTGTTAAGATCATCAATCTACCTGCTAACTTTGAACTGGTGGACGCCTGGATTTTGATGGGGCTGCCCATTGCCGTGCTGTTCTTCCTCATTGGGCCGCGGCAGTACTTCAGCATGTCGTACGTGCTGCCCATGTGGCTGGTGCTGCTGAGCAGCTTTCTCAGCTCATTCACGGCCCCTTCCGCATCCAACAGCCTGATGGTGATCTTCAAAGAGACCTACCTGTTCACGTGGTTTCTCTCGATTTCTATCCTCTTCTACCGGATCAAACCGAAGCACCTGCGTTTTATCCTCATCGCATGGAGCATCGTGGTGGTGCTGCATGGGCTGCTGATGATCGCGCAGTTCCTTTCGCCAGAAATCTGGCGGATGACCAACGCTCTGGGCGGTAACACCGCGCGCACGGAAGGCTACCGCGCCGCCGGACTTTTCATTTGCGGTAAGGCAGGCTGCGCCAACAAAGCGGCGTATTTCCAGATGCTGGGATTCGTCCCCGTGCTGCTGGCGGGCTACTCAAAACGCACCACCATCCTGCTTGCCCTCTTCGTGATCCTTTCCCAACTGACTACCGGCTCAATGGGCGCCACGCTGGCGCTTACTTCCGGGGTGATCGTCTCCGGGCTGACCATCGCTTTCTTCAAGCGCAAGCTGATGCTGGTATTCAAGTACTTCACCCGCATTGTGATCGGGCTGGCAGTTCTGGCGGGCATTTTCTACGTGGTTACCCTCGCCAACCCGAGCTACGGCGATCATTTTCAAAAAATCATCGTTGGGCGGTTTGAGAAGTCATCTGGTGGGCGGTTCAACCTCTGGTCACGCGGAATCGATGCGCTGATGGAGCACAACGCCTTCCTGTGGGGCGTGGGGCCAGAGAACTTCCGCGTGGTAGATGCAGCCCAAACCGACAACCAGCTCCACAACGACACGCTGGCATTCCTGGTGGAACGCGGGCTGCTCGGCGTGACAGGCCTGGGCCTGTTCGCTGCTATCGCTACCCGCCGGGCGCTGACCATCCTGAAAATTACGTCGCAATCTCCGCAAGCCGCCCGAATGGAGTTTGTCGTATTTCTAGCGTTCATCGCCGCTACGGTGGTGGAGTCGCTTACGCACCAGATGTTCCGCACACGCGAGATGTGGATGGTTCTGGCAATGCAAGAAGCCGTGTTTTTTCACTTAAAAACGAGCAGCCCGGCCCTGGAACACGATGTTTCGAGCCCGGCGCAGCCCGCAAGCTACCACCAGCAGCCGCTCGTGCAGTCTAACATAATCAATAAGGGGTGAGCAGTGATGGCAACCGAACTGAAACCACCGATTATCTTGTTTGGCAATACCCGCTCTGGCACCACCATCGTGCAAGACGTGATCAGCGCGCACCCGGGCGTCGTCTCATGGTACGAGCCGAGCGAGCTCTGGCTGTACGCGGACCCTTCTCGCCCGCACGATGAGTTCGAAGCGCATGACGCGACCGAACGGGCGAAACGCTATATCCGCAAGCGCTTCTTGCAGTACCAGGAGCAGAACAACGGTGCTCGGGTCTTTGAGAAGACGCCCAAAAACATCTTTAAAATCCCCTACGTGCATGCCATCTTCCCCGAGGCAGCCTATCTGTACATCGTCCGCAACCCCTTCTCGTTCATCAGCTCGGTGGAGATGAAGTGGCAGAAGACGGTCACCGGTAAGGGCATCATGCGAAGGTTGAAGTCCACTCCCGTTTTGCAGATTCACCATCATCTGTTCAACTACCTGATGCAGCAGTACAACAAGCGTATTCGCAAGCGCAAGTACCTGTCGATCTGGGGACCGCGCTACCGGGGCATCCAGGATGATGTGAAGAACTGCGACTTGCTCACAGTGATCGCCCGGCAGTGGGCTTATGGCTCTCGCAAAGCAGAACAAGACATTGCGCAGTTGGGGCCGGGGCGCGTGCTAAAGCTGCGCTACGAGGACTTCGTCGATGATCCGCTACCGTACGTGGAGCAGATTTGCGCGCACTGCGGCGTGGAAATGACCGCGGAGATCGTAAAGGCAGCGAATGAGATGGTGAAGGCAGACCGCAAGCTGAAGTGGCAGCGCTTCCAGCCGGACGACCTGGCCCGCATCCTTCCGGAGATCGAAGGGGAGATGGCCCGACACGGCTACAGCATCCCGCAAGAGATCCGAGAGGCAATTGCATCACAGCCCGAGCGGCAGAACGTGCTTGCGGTTAACTCTGGGTAGCGCTATGCACATCGAATTGATCGGCTGCACGAGCGCGGGGAAATCCAGCCTTTCCCAACGGGTCATCCAGAAATACAACCAGGATGAGGTACAGATCATCACCAGCTACGACTTCGTCCTCGATTGGGCGCGCTTTGGCTGGGTGAAGAATCACAAAGCGCGCATGGCCATTCTCAACCAGGCGGCCCTATTCGCCTGCTTGATGACGTGGCGGAACAACCGGAGCCTCTTCCGCCTGATCGCAGAGATCATTCTCAGGCTGCCAAAGCGGGTGGGCATCACGGAAAAGCTGAAAATTGCGCGGATCGCCGCGCGGAATATTGGCATTTACGAAATTGTGCGCCGTTACTGCAAGCCCAACCAAATAGTTCTGGCAGATGAGGGTACGCTGCACATCGCCAGCTACCTGTTCGTCCACGTGGCACAAGCGCCGGATATGAGCCGTCTGCAAGCCTTCCTCCGCCTGGTGTCGCTGCCCGATGCCGTGGTCTATCTCCGGCAGTCAAAATCAGTCCTGGTCGACCGCACACTGCAAAGGGGACACAAGCGCATCCCGGGCGGCTCGCCTGAATTCGCCGGCATTTTCATACAACACAACCTGAGCGTGCTCGAAGCGCTTGCCGCCGACCCCAAAGTGACGGACAGGCTGCTGATCCACTGCAACGGAGACATTCTCCCGCTTGCCGCGGAACAGCATCACAATCCACGCCTGGCTGCCATCCGGAAGATTTTTGCAGCAAGTTTGCTGTAGGTACAGCGGAATAACTTTTACTCGTTGGGGTTTTGTGAAGGGGCTGCTGAGCAGCCCTTTCACAAAACCCGCCGAGCTTAAGAAGGAGGGAAAGCCTTGAAACAGAATCTGGTAGATTGCCTGATCGATACACTCAACAACGAGCGGATCAATTACTGTCACTGGAAAAGCAATGTCGACCTATCACAAGCCACCGCAGGCGAGATGGATCTCGATTTTCTGATCGATCGAGAGTCGCACCAGCCTATGCTCGCGGTGCTGGCGCGCTTGGGTTTCAAACCGGCGATGGTGCGCTACGGTGCAAATACGCCGGGCATCACCCACTTCTACGGCTACGACCCCGCGACCGACCGCTACGCGCACGTGCATCTGTTCAGCAAGGTACTGACCGGGGAGAGCTTTATGAAAAGCCACCTCCTGCCGATCGAGAACATGCTGCTGGAGAATACCCGCTTTGATGGACAGATGCGCGTGCCCGATAAATCCGCGGAGCTGGTACTGTTTATCATCCGCACCTTCATCAAATATGGTTCGCTGCTGGATATCGCCTACATCTACAAGAAGACCGAGAAGATCCGCTCTGAGCTGCGCTGGCTGAAAAGCGGCAGCGATCTGCCTACCGCCCTGCGCCTGCTGCAAAAATACGTCCCGGTGATTGACGAGGGGCTGTTTCTCCAGTGCATCGATACGCTGGAGAACACCAGCTCGCTCACGGCGCGTATGCGGCTGGCTCGTAAGGTCCGCGCGCGTATTCATGGCTACGCGAAGCACACTTTCCTGGAGCGGATGGCCGGTCTCTCGCGGCTGGCGCTCAACCAGGCGCAGCGGCGCATTGGCCCACGCAAGAAGAACAAGGTTTTGCAGGCTGGCGGAGCCATCATCGCCGTCGTCGGGCCGGATGCGACCGGTAAGTCCACCATCGTCTCCGAGACCGGCAAATGGCTGGGGCAAAACTTCATGGTGCGCGTCATCCATGCCGGCAAGCCACCCGCTTCCGTGATCACTGTGCCGGTAAACAGCCTGCTGGGGATCGCAAAACGCGTCTCGCCCGCGGCCAGCCGGGCGGCGCAAGCATCACAGGCCGGAGAAGGTAATACGCCCCGCAAAGGTAAGGGGCTTTCGAGCCTGCTGTACGCGCTGCGGGCAGTTGCACTGGCGTGGGATCGCCGCAACCTGCTGCTGCAAAGCTGGCGGGCGGCAGCACGGGGCGAGATCGTCGTCAGCGACCGCTACCCCTCCAGCATCACCGGCGCGATGGACAGCCCGCGCCTGGAGGAATTGGACGGCAGCGGATGGAAATCCGCCCTCTACAACCGCGCTGCCCGGCTGGAGAAATCGCTCTACCAGCAGGTTCCCCCGCCGGATATCGTCCTGCACCTGCAAGTGCCGGTGGAAATTGCTCTCGAGCGAAACCGCCAGCGCAGCAAGCCCGGCGACGAGCCGGACGAGTATATCCAGGCACGTCATGCCCTCTCTTCGGCGTGGCAGCGACCGGACACCGCGCGCGTCTTTGACGTAGATACCGCTCAGACGCTGGAGCAGACACTGCTCGACGTTAAACAGATTGTCTGGCATGCGCTTTAAGCCGTTGCTACCGCGGGAGCCGGCGCGCCATGCGCGAGCGCCCGCATCCATCCTCGCGCACCCATCGATCGGAGGCAAGAAAAATGTATATCGCGCATCTATCGACGGCGATCACATTAAACCAGACCGTGCTCAACTGCATGGTGATGCAAAAAGAGAATGGACACCGGGTCGTGGCGCTGTGCCCGGAGGACGAGTGGACCGAGGCGATCAAGGCGCATGGAATCGAGGTGTTTGAAGTTCCATTTGTGCGCCACAGCCTGCGGCACAGCTTCACGAGCTCGGTCTGGCGCACCATTCAGGTCTGTCGCAGAGAGAAGTTCGACGTGGTGCACACACACACCCTGCTGCCCGGCATCGCCGGGCGCGTGGCGGCGCGAATCGCCGGGGTCCCTGCGGTAGTGCACACCTTCCATTCCTGGCCGCTCCACAAACCGCGCGGAAAGGCGTTCACCATCGCATACCAGGCATTAGAGCTGCTGGCATCGTGGTTCGGCCACATCCACCTGTTCCAAAACGCCGATGATTTGCAATCGTGGAGCAAGATCTTCCGCGCTCCTACGCACAAAACCCTGCTGATCGGCAACGGAATCGACACGCAAAAGATCCTCTCCAGTGCAGCGCCCGGCGCGCGCGAAAAGGTGCGGCAAGAGTTTGGCATCTCGGATGACACCACATTGATCTCCATGGTGGCGCGGCTGGAACTGTACAAGGGGCACAGCATGGTGCTGAAAGCCATGCGGGAGATTGCCGATACCACCAGCCATAAAGTGGCCTTTCTCATCGTCGGCATTGGCAAGGATCGCTCGCTGATTGAAGCCGAAGTGGCGCGCCTGGGTTTGCAGGACCAGGTCATCTTCACCGGCTACCGGCTGGACGTGCCAAACCTGCTGTGCGCCTCGGATATCAGCGTGCTGACCTCGCAATACGAAGGCATCCCGAGGGCGCTGATGGAATCAATGGTGCTGGGCGTGCCGGCCATCGGCACGGATGTTCCCGGCAGCCGCACCCTGATCCACTCGGGTGAGAACGGCCTGCTCGTTGAACACGAGAACGTGACCGAGCTGGTCACTGCCATCCGCTGTATTGTGGAAAACCCGACCTTTGCCCGGCAGCTCGCGGAATCGGGCAGGCAAACGATCTTGAATGAGTACAACGAAAGCAAAGTCACAGCCCGGATCGAGAAAGTATACAGCCATATCCTCGCCAAACACATCCCCAAGCTCTCCGATCTGATCCTTGATACCGATCCATGACTCGTCGGAAACCCTGACCATCCCCACTGCCGCACACCCATCACCCAGGGTCTGTGAGATCGCTGATTACACTTCCGGTGTAACCACTCAGCCTGGTATGGATTTTGTGTAGTTTGTGAGGGAGTTGCTATGTGCTCCCTCACAAACTACACGGAAATCCGCCCTGCCTGAGCAGTTAACTTCTGGTTACCAAACCAACTGATTGAAGCAGGGGATAAAAATGAAATTAAACCTGAGCCGAAACGACTATGTTCTGGAACTAATGTCCGCGCTCAACCAGCAGCGCCCCTCCTCCATCTGGAGCAAGCTCATGCTGACCACATCTGACCTGGTTAGCATGGCCCTGTCAATCTCGCTTGCTTTTGTGATCTTCCAATGGCTGATGCCAGAAAACGGCACCTCTAGCCAATTGGTATTAGAACCGCCGCTGGTCCTGTTTGGGGGAATGTATTACCTCAGCGGCCATTATCGGGCGCGAAACGTCAACCCGGTTGAAGAGCTGCGCAGCCTGACGCTAACCACCACGATTATTTTCATCACCCTCTTCGCCTTCAACGCGCTGCTAACCGAATCGAAGTACCCGGCAGCCGTGCTGGCCTTTAGCTGGGTCTTCGCCATTGCCTCGGTACCGCTGGCCCGGCTGATCGTGCGCTGGCTGGGTTCAAAGATGGGCATTTGGGGTGAGCCGGTTGTGGTGATCGGCAACGGCATTGTCAGCAAAAAACTGGTCCAGTTTCTGCACAAGAACCCGTACTGCGGGTTGCGCCCCGTGCTCGTATTAGATGACGTGCCCTCCGAACGGCTAGAGACGGCAAGCAGTGGGTTCCCTATCCCGGTCACGTCGATGGCATCCAAGACGATCCCCCATATCGGTCCGCGGATGGGCGCGACCACGGCGATCATCGTCGCGCCCGACCTGCCCGCTACCGTCAACGAGGCATTTGCTCGCGGCGAGCATCTGGGCTTCTCAAACATCATCACCGTTACCAGCCCGTTCAATACGCGCAACTTTGGCCTTACCCCGCTCGATTTTGGCGGCGTGCTGGGCTTTGAGGAACGGCACTACGAGCTGGATGTGGTCGAAGACCGGCTTATCCGCGTACTCGATCTATTCCTGATCTTCCTGGCGCTGCCGATTCTGCTGCCTGTCTTTCTCAGCATCGTTTTCGCCATCAAGCGCGACTCCGGCGGAGGCGCCTTCTACCGTCAGACGCGCATCGGCAAAGGCGGCAGAACTTTCAAGGTGCTCAAGTTCCGCACCATGGTCGAGAACGCCGATAAGGTGCTGAAGAAATACTTGGAAGAAAACCCGGAAATGCAGGCAGAGTGGAACGCCGACCAGAAGCTGCGCAATGATCCGCGCATCACCCGTGTTGGAAGAATTTTGCGCAAGACCAGCCTGGACGAGCTTCCACAGTTGTGGAATGTGTTGAAAGGCGAAATGAGCCTGGTAGGTCCGCGCCCTATCGTCGCAGACGAGATCGAGCGCTACGGCGAGAAGATCAAGTACTACGAGCAGGTTCCGCCAGGAATTTCCGGTCTCTGGCAAGTATCTGGCCGCAACGACATTGACTACGAACAGCGGGTAGGGCTGGATACGTATTACGTGCGCAACCGCTCCATCTGGATGAATTTGCACATCATCATCCGCACATTCCTGGTTGTGCTGCGGAGAGACGGCGCCTACTGATCATCGATCCGCTTGCTCGTGGAACATAAAACGTGCGGCTGCACTTTGTAAGAAATAAAGGGTACCGAACATGAATGATTTTGTGGAACTGCACCGGCTGATCAATATTGTGCTGAGACGATGGTGGCTGTTAATCGGGCTGATTGTGATTGCCGCCGCGGCTGGCTACATGATCAGCCAGCGCCAGACCCCGGTATACGAAGCGACCGCGACCGTGCTGGTCGGCGACATCACCAAAACCACCAACCTGAACCGCGAAGACGTTCAGATGAGCACGCTCTTCGCGCAAACCTATGCAGATCTCGCCGTCCGGCAGCCTGTCATGCAGGGGGTTGTCGAGATACTGGATCTCAACGAGAGCTGGGAAGACCTGAGAAAGCGCGTGCAGGTTTCATCGATCAGCAACTCCCAATTGATCGAGATCAAAGCCGAAGCCAGCTCACCGGAGGTGGCGCGAAGTATCGCGGATGAAATCGCCAAACAGCTCATCCTCATCGGGCCTACCAACGTTGGCGATCGAGGTGATAACGTCGTGCAGGGCTTTGTCCGGAAGCAGATGGAAGATACCCAGATCCGCATTTTAGAGGGGCAGGAACGGATCGAGGAAATTGAAGCTGCCATGACCGGCAGGGTTACTCCGAACAGAATGATGGAATTGCAAACCGAAAAAGCCAACCAGGAACGGCTGGTCGCCGACCTGGTGCTGAACTTTGTGGAACTGTCGAACCTATCCGCGCAAGACCGCAGCCCCAATTCGCTGAGCATCGTTGAAACGGCATACGCCGAAAAAGACCCCATCCGACCGCGGGCAAACCTCAACATCCTGTTGGGCGCGGGGTTGGGCATGCTCCTGGCGCTCGGCATTATCTTCCTGTGGGAATATGTCGATGACGCAATCAAAGATACCGAAGACCTATCCGCATACAAAAAGCTCAATGTACTCGGGACGGTGGGTCGCATCAAGGGCGTGCGCTATTCAGACAAAGTTGTTACGCACCTTGAGCCATCCTCGCCCACGGCCGAATCGTACCGCATGATTCGTAACAAGATCCGGTTTGGCGCTGGGGAGCAGGTGCGAGCCATCGTGGTTACCAGCGCGGAACCGGAAGAAGGGAAGAGCATCACCGCCGCGAACCTGTGCGTGATCATGGCCCAGGCGGGCATTCGCACCGTACTGGTCGATGCCGACCTGCGCCAGCCGGTACAGCATCAGGCGTTCAACGTGAAGCTCAAATCGGGCCTGGCGGATCTCATCAGCGCCCAGGGCGCCGACATCAATATGTGCCTGAAGCATACCTCAGTCAACAACCTGCGGGTGATCACCAGTGGAGAATCATCTCAGAACGAGTTGGAACAACTGAGTTCCGAACGCATCGCTGCGGTGCTCAAGCGGTTAGCGCAGCATGCCGAGGTGGTGATCATCGACAGCCCGCCCGCGCTGCTAACCGCCGATGCCATGATCCTTTCGAACTGCGCGGATGGGGTAATTGTGGTTGTGTGCGCGAACAAGACCAAGCGCAGAGCCCTCCGGCAAACCATGATCGATCTGCAAGAGGCGAATGCAAACGTGATCGGCTGCATCTACAACCAGCCGCAGAAAGAAAACAATCTGGCCGCCTACAAACGCCACAAGCAAGGCTTCGGGCTGATCAGAGCGCTGCGGTCGCTGAAACTTTTCCATCGCTAATACCAACACCGCCTTGTGCTTAGTATCTATCCAATAACTATGTTTGTAACTGCTCAGCCGCAGAGGCTTTTTTATGAATTGCGGGCTCCGCCCGCCTATTAAAGGGAAATGTGGGCATTTTGAAAACGCGAAGCGTTTTCAAAATGCCCACATTTCCCTTCTGCGCTCCCGTAGGGAGCGCGTTTCAAGCCAGCAGCCCGACAGGGCTGAGCAGTTACCTTTGTTTTGCGTTTGTTAACAATTTTCGGACAGGTGCTTAAAATAAGAGGCCGCCCCAGTTCAGGGCGGCCTCTTGTTTATTAAGCACACGGCTCTGGTTGGCCCTCGGAGGCGACGGTAAGGACGCGATAGCGGCACTGCAAGCGTGCGCTCCATTCCAGCAGGCGCTCGCCCAGGTACGCCAGGGCGCGAGACAGGGCAAGCGCGGCCACGCGGAAGGAATAGCGCGGTTTCCAATCCCCCTGCGCCTGTTTTACCAGGCGATATTGTTCAGCAGCGCGCAGATCATCCTGGTGGCGTTCTTTTGCCATAAACATATCCAGGTCTGGGTGTCTCATTTTCGTCTCCTTTCACCAATCAAGAGGAAGTTGGACAGGGCTTGAAACGTCTCGCTGATCCGTTCGGCATTCAACGAATAACATTTCGCGCCGTCACAACGCCGTTCTCGCAGATAGCCGGTCGCGGCAAGCTGGCTCAGATGGCGGGATGTGGCCGGCTGGCTCAAATTAAGCGCTTCCATAATCTCCTGCGAACGCATCTCGCCGCGCTCGGCAACATAGCGCAGGATTCGCAGGCGGATATCATCGGCCAACGCACTCAGCCGCGTCACTGCTTCAGTGCGGTTCAGGTCGGGTACGTCGACGATCGATTCTTCGGGCAGCCGCGCGCGGAACATGATGACCGGATCTTCGCGGTCAAAGCATACGCGGAAGACGTACGGACCGACATGCGCGTTGGGAACAAACACAACTCGCTGTGCCGCTTCGAAGATCGGCCCCCACTTATCTTCGGGCAGCTCGCGCCCGGTGATTCTGCAAGCAGCTTCGTAAAAGGACTCACCACGGAAGTTTACCTGCTGGAAGGCGCGGACCGATTCTTGAAGCATGGGAGACACGCGATCCCATTCTGCCGCCAGATATTTCTGCCACATATTGCTCAAATGGCCGATGATCAGCCGTTTCATGGCAGGCGGGTTGCTCACCAGTTCGTACGCCTGCTGCTCCACCGGTTCATTGACGTGCTCGGGCCAGAAACGCTGGCGAAGGTATGTCAAGTACTGCTCATCTGACTCCAGCGCCTGCTGGGTGGAAAGGGCCGGCCCAGTCCCCTCCATCACCGGCTGGGCGTCATACGCATTCAGCATCTTATCGCGCAGGATCGTTGCGTCACTGTTTTCAAGCCCCGCCAGATATGCCGGGAAGCTCTCCCAACCAGGGCCTGGTAACGCGGCATAGTGCAACCCGCGAGTTACCAGTTCGTTTGCCTCCCGTTCTTCTGCCGTCATAACCTGGAGGGTCTCGTAGACCCAACCCGCAATGCCAGAGTACTCGTACTGCTTGCTCATCAGCATCAGCGATTGAAACGCATTGATAGCAGGTTCGAGTTCGAACCGGATCGTGGATGGGGAAGGGTGCTCGACGAAGTCTTGAACGGGCATTAGACAATCCTTTTGCTTTGAAGTATCTGATTATTCGCCCATTGTATTATTCACATATATGAATAATACAATAATTGAATATATATTAGATACTTTTTATCAGATTGTCAATCCCTCAGTTTTTTCCCTTCACGTTTTGATGGCGGCAATCACCGCATCTGGCTGCTCCTGGTGAACGTTGTGCCCTGCCCCCGGTACGATAACGGGCAAGGCATCCGGCAGCATTTCTGTCAGGGCGCGCGCATTCTGCACCGGCACGATGCGGTCGTTTTCGCCCCATATCACCGTTGTTGGAACGTGAAAGTCACGCAGTCTGTGCGGCAGCCCTTTCTGCTGCGATGGCAGCCAGGCAGCCATGCCGCGCAGCGTCGAGAGAAACCCGCGCCGCTGGCCACTGCTCCATACACGCTCGTTGACACGCTGGTACAGGAAGTCCCGTTCCGCCTGTGGCAGATCATCCAATCGGCTGTAATAGGGTTCCAGCGAGCGATATGCCGCTTGGGGGTCTTTGCGCAGCCGGTTGTAGGCCCATTCGCCCAGCCCTGGCAGCAGAAAGAACAGCAGGGAGCGGTCGAGTTTCGTCTCTCCTGAAACCAGTGATCCACCGATCAAAATCAGGCGCTCCACCCACCCGGGGTTGCGCAGCGCAAACTCTTGAGCGATGAGTGCCCCGGTGGAATGCCCAACTACAATCACCTTTTGCAGCGATAGGGTATCGACCAGCTCCAATACCGTATCGGCGAAGAACGGGATGGTGTACTTGTGCTTCCCCTGGTCACTGCGGCCAAAACCAGGTAAATCTGGCGCAATGACCCGCCGCTGCCCGGCAATGCCCGGCAGCACGTGCCGCCAGGTATCCGCCTCATCACCCAGGCCGTGGAGGAGCACAACAGGTGTTTGATCGCCGCTGCCCGTATCGAACAAAAACAGGCGGATGCCGCTTCTCGGGAGGGTTACCGTGCGAGACCAGCGCTCTAAGCCCGGATAGGGCTGCATGGGTTTTTGAAACTGTTGGTTTATGGCGGCCTCTCATTGGTCAGTTTTGTTGCCAATAGTATAGACGATTACGGCGGTGGTGCGTGAATCGCGCTCTACAGTCGTCACCAAGAAAGAGGTCAGGGAGTTTTTGTCACACAAAGGCGACAAAAACTCCCTGACCTCTTTCTTAATACGGGTGCTGCCTGGCCAGTTCACCTGCGCAAAACCCGTTAGTAGTAGTCGATTTGCACGTCTTTGTGATACTTCGTCAGCATCTCTGCGATGCGATTGATGAGATAGCGGCGGATGGAGATGTTTTTGGGCAGCAGCGGATTCTGATAAACCGGGTTCACCGATTGGCCCACCAAAAAGTTGATCGCATCGGCGATGAGCAGCTCGCGGGCCAGCAGATAGCCGCCGTGCTTGGCGGGCTGCAGTTTCTCCAGCTTGCCGTCGCATTTTTCCAGCTCCTCCAGCACGCCAGAGAGTGTAAGGATGCCTTCTGTCACCAGGTCGATCCCCGGAAGACGGCCAATGGCCGGGTATTCCTCGGTCATCGAGGATAGATCCGTCTCCACTTTAGCGTTCAAGAAGCTGGCGACGATGTTTGCCGTGGTGCCGCCGCAGATGACCTTGCGTCCAGGAGAGTTCAGGAAGCGCTCAACCGGAAGATGATCGTAACCGGTATCCAGCGGCGGGCCGGTGAAGACCATCAGCGTGTTGCGCTTGCGGCGCATTACGCCAACAAACGTGGCATCGTCGCCGGGCTTATGATGATAGAGCTGATTCGTCACCGTCATCACGCTGTTCACCACGCTGTGCGCGGCAAAAATGCGCTGCTTGAACACATCTTCCATGTACGCGGCAATTTTGTCCCAGCCCCAGCCGAGATTCATCGTGGTACCCAGCCCTGCATACAACACACCGTCACTGATTAAACCAATAAAGTCGCCCATATCTAAGGTTCCACCAGACATCGAGATCAGTTTCCCGAGGATCTTCTCTTTTCTGACCTTCGGGCGGAGGATACGACCATTCTTCACAAAAAACGGTTCTGGATTATCGAAGTTGATCGTTTGAAAGGAATAGTCGGTGTGATTGATGGTGACCACGCTGAAAGTCGCGTATGCGATCCGGCGCTCTTTGTCGATAGGCAGCGTACGGATGACCGTATCGATCACTTCGCGCAAGTTGATCGACTCGCGCAGCATAGTAGCAATGATCTCCGCGGTCATCGTGGAAAGGATATTCGCTTTCACCCCGCTGCCCAGCCCATCCGAGAGAATGATGGTGGTTGTGTCGGGCAGCTTGATGACCCGTACCTGATCGCCGCACAACTCCTCTTTGTGCTTGTTCAGGTTGATCTGGTAAATGTCCAGAAAGCTCTCCACTTATGAATGCTCCTCTTCCACCATTTGCAGCAGCTTGAGCAGGCTGACCTTAGTCTCCGCGGTGGTTTCTCCTAGCAGGCCCGCGATCTTCTGCGCTACGCTCATTTGCTTATCCACAACCGAATGAACTTTCAAGATCGTTTCGCGCCGCAGCTCTAACATCTGATTGCGCTGCTTCCACTCATCCGTCATGTCTACCAGAATGCACGCCACCATACCTTCTTCGCGTACAGGGAACATTACTTTCCGAAGATACAGCCCGTACTTGGGGTATTCGCGCTCTAGCCCAACCAGCGCAACGCCCGTTTCCCACACGCGCTGGAGATTCGTGGTATCTCCAAGCAGCTCTACGGCGGGTCGCCCAATAACGTCCTGCTCGCATTGGAACATGCGGCAGAAAGCAGGGTTCACTACCCGGATGTTCATACTGGCATCCACCACGACCAACCCGTTCGGGTCATAATCCCAAAGCAGTTCCCACAAGGTTTTCACGGTCTGGCACTTCCTTCACTCTTAACAGTTTGGTTTTTACACGCCCGGTTGGGGATCCGTCCCAGCCCCTTTCAGCCTGCTCAAGATCTCGTCCGCGAATTTTTTCGCGACATTCTTGCGGTTTACGTCGCTGATGATAACCTCATCTAGCTTGAGCACGACGCCTTGGGCGCATACACCCAGGCAGAAGGCCCCTTTTAACTCGATCTGGCTTTCCACTCCATGGTCTATGATGAGCTGCTGCAAGCGCGGCAGCACATCATAGACGCCAGATTGATGGCAAGCAGATCCCATGCAGATGTAGAGGGTCTGTTTGGTATCCATGGAGTGTCGCTATTAAACCTTCACTCTCGTCTTTTCCGGCAGGTTGACGGGGATGGCAGGCCCGCTCTCGGCGATCTTGTCCAGGTACTCCTGGCGGAAGTAACGGAGCGAGCTCAACACCGGGTTTGGCGCCGATTTGCCTAACCCGCACAGGCTGGTCTCCGCGGTCATATTGCAGATATTCTCCAGCTTGGCCAGGTCTGCCTCGGTGGCTTTGCGTTCGATGATCCTGTTCAGAATGTTTAAGATTTGAACGCACCCCACACGGCAGGGAAGGCATTTTCCGCAGGACTCGTCTACGCTGAATTCGATGAAGTATTTCGCCACATCGATGATGCTCGAAGTGTCGTCGATGATGATCATACCACCCGAGCCCATAATGGAGCCGAGCTGGTTGAGCGTTTCGTAATCCACCGGCGTATCCAGCAGCGCTTCGGGGATGCAGCCGCCCGAGGGGCCACCCGTCTGCACGGCTTTAAAGTCGTGACCATCCGGGATGCCGCCGCCAATGTCGTAGATGATCTCGCGGAGGGTGATACCCATTGGCACTTCGATCAGGCCGGTATTACGAATCTTGCCGGTCAGCGCGAACACCTTGGTGCCTTTGCTCTTCCCGGTGCCGATGGAGGCGAACCACGCGCCGCCGTTGCGCAGGATATGGGGCACGTTGGCAAACGTCTCGACGTTGTTGATTAGCGTGGGCTTGCCATCCAAACCGCTGATAGAGGGGTACGGCGGGCGGGTACGCGGGGTGCCGCGCTCGCCTTCGATGGAGTTGATCAGCGCAGTTTCTTCGCCGCACACAAACGCTCCCGCGCCCAGCCTCAGCTCGATGTTGAAGCTAAAACCCGTACCGGCGATGTTGTCACCCAGCAAGCCCAACTTTTCGGCCTGGCGGATCGCCAGTTTCAGACGCTTGACCGCCAACGGATACTCGGCACGCACGTACACATAACCCTGGTTGGCGCCCACCGCGTAGGCGGCGATCGTCATGCCTTCGATAACGGTGTGCGGGTCACTTTCGAGGATCGAGCGGTCCATAAACGCGCCCGGGTCGCCTTCGTCAGCATTGCAGATGACGTACTTGGTTTCGCTCTGCTGATCGTGGACCATCTTCCACTTGGTAGCGGTGAGGAACCCGCCGCCGCCGCGCCCGCGCAGCCCGCTCTCGCGGATCTCATCGATCACCTTCTCCTGCGTCAGGCCGGTGATGGCCTTGATGGTGGCAACGTAGCCACCCATGGATAGGTAGTCGTTGATTTTCTCGGGGTTCACCACACCAGAGTTCGCCAGGGTCACTTTGTGCTGGCGGGTGAAGAAGGGAGTCTGCGTATCGATGCGCAGCCGCTCAACCGGCTCGCTATTCAGCGAGTCCAGAATCTCGGGTACATCATCGGGGGAGACAGACTTGTACAGGATGCCATCCGGTTTGATCGAGACGACCGGACCGGCGGCGCACAACCCCATGCAGCCCACCTGCTTCACCAAAACGCTCTCGGCAAGACCGCGCAGCTTGATCTCTTTTTCAAACGCAGCAATAATCAGCGAGCTGTTGGAGGAAATGCAGCCCGTCCCGGCGCATACGTGGATCACGTGTGCGTACTTCTCCAGCTCTTGACGCGCTTTTTCAGCAAGCGATTGCAGCGTATCTACCATATTGGCTTGCGATGTATTCTCAGTCATGGTTCAGCCACTCCTCAACTCTGGCTTTCATTTCATCAACCGTCATCTTACCCATAATTTGTCCATCCAGGATCATTACCGGGGCCAGGCCGCAAGCGCCTACGCAGCGGGCCGCCACAAACGAGAGCTTATTGTCGGGCGTAGTCTGGTTCGGATCCAGCCCAAAGCGATCCTTCATAAACTCGATCATCTTGTCATTGCCTTTAACGTAGCAGGCTGTTCCGGTGCACAGCACCAGCGAATGCTCGCCGGCGGGTTTGCTGGTAAAGTTGTTGTAGAACGTCACCACACCGTGCACTTTCGAGAGCGGCACTCTGAGCTCCTGGGCCACATAGGCAACGGCTTCTTCATCAATAAACCCGAACGCGTCCTGAATGACGTGCAGGGTTTCGATCAGGGCGCGGCGCGAATAACGATGCTTCTGCATGGTCAGGCGCACCAGCTTCCAACGCTTATCGTTGGAGTCAACTTCTACTTTCTTGTATGGGGCGGCAGCGATTGTCATACCGATAACCTCTGATGTTCTAATTTCTATATTGATACTTTGTTGGATCCTTGTGCGTGGCCAACTTCGTTGGCCACGCACAAGGATCCAACAAAGTTCGAATAGCTAAGTGAGTGAAAATACGTTGATAATCATGCGGAAGATGTCGGTTTCGGTGATCATCCCGCAAAGATTGCAGTTGTCATCCACAACGGGCAGGCTGTGGATTTTATTTTCCGCCATGATCTGCGCCGCCCGGGCGATCGGTTCTTTGACCCCGATCGTGACAGGCGAACTGGTCATTATGAAGCGCACCGGCGTGGTAAGGATTTGCTTGGCGATCTCGTAATGGTCCTCGCCTCCGGCGTGGGTTGGGGCCGCGGTGAGCACGTCGGTACGGGTGACGATCCCAACCAGCATGCCCTCTTTCACTACCGGCAGCGCGCGGATGCGTTTGGTTGCCATGGCACGCTGGGCATCTAACAGGGGCGTTTCTGGATTGATGGTTTGAACGTCGCGGCTCATGTAATCCTCCACCAGAATGGAGCGTTTCTGCGCCGGGGTTTCCTCTTGCAGCATCTTGAACAGATCCGTCGAGGTGAGGATGCCAATCATCTGCTGCTCTTCATTCACTACCGGTAGGGCGGTAATTTTGTTATCCAGAAGCGACTGTGCAGCCCGGGTCATGCTGAAATTGGCGGGAATGGTGATCACCGTCTTGGTCATGATATTTTCCAGCGGCACGTTGCCAACCTGGCGATACTGGTCCCAGATATCGCGCATCACAGATGACACGTCCGAGCGGAGCAGGTCGCGCTTGGTCACGATGCCAACCAGGTTCTCTTTCTCAACGACCGGCAGGGTACGAATATTGGAGCGGTTCATCAGGCGCAGAGCGTCATGCAGGCGCAGGCGTGGGGCAGCTTTGGTGATTTGCGTAGTCATCCAGTCACGAACGTAGGGCTTTTTCATAAGGGCTCCTGAAAATTGAGCGATATGGCTCTCAAGCACAATCTAATCATAACGAACCCCGGGCAGCAGTACATCGCCCGGGGCTTTAAAGTGTCGTCAATAGGTACGTTGATTATTTGCGGTGGGATATCAATAAAAAGGTTGAATGTTGATGGGGAAGGTAAAAGATTGGTGGGAACGCCTCACTCCTCCACCTCATCTTCCCTGCCAATTGTGATATATCCCGACCGCACGGCATAGAGCGCCGCCTGTGTGCGGCTGTCGAGCTGGAGCTTTGAGAGAATGCGGTTGACGTGCGAGTGGATGGTCGCCCGGCTGACAACCAGCTTATCGGCAATCTGGTTGTTGTTCATGCCCTGCGCGATGTACCCCAACACTTCTTTCTCGCGCTCGGTCAACGCTTCGGCGCGATTTTTCGGCTCGGCGGGGTGTGATAGTTCCGCCAGCACCTTGTGCGCGATAGCAGGATGGAGCGACGACTCGCCGCGGTGCACCTGGTGAATGGCCTTCAATAGATCCTCAGGGTCGGAGTCTTTCAGCATGTACCCGGCTGCCCCCGCGCGAATGGCGGCAAACACCTTTTCATCCGAGGTGAAGCTGGTCAGCACCAGAATGCGGGCGCGTGGATCATGGGCGCGAATTTGCTGGATCGCCTCGATACCATCCACCACCGGCATCACCAGATCCATCAATACCACGTCTGGTTTCGCCGAGCGGTATTGCTCTAACGCCTCCGCGCCGTTCTTCGCCTCCCCGGCAATTTCCAGGTCTGGTTCGCTTTCCAGCATGGCGCGCATTCCCTTGCGCACCACCGGGTGGTCGTCAACGATCAAAATTCGTATTTTCGCCATAGGGCACCTCAATAAAAAGTGTAACGCCTTCTCCTGGCCGGGCATCGATCATCAGGCGACCATGCAGCATCTCTACCCGCTCGCGGATGCTCTTTAACCCAATGCCGCCTTGCCCCAACGCTGCCAGATCAAAGCCTACGCCGTCATCTCTTACCACCAAGCGGATCGCCTCGCCGCTGTTTATGGCGGTCTCCTGGCGGATGGTTACCCACACCCGGCTTGCCTGCGCATACTTGATGGTGTTGTTCAGCGCTTCTAACGCAATGTGGTACAGGTTCTCTTCCAAATGGGGCGGCAGCGTGCCGGTTATCTCGAATTCCAGCGAAACTTCCAGCCCGCTGCGCGCTTCTACCGACTGCAACCGCTGCTCTAAAATTCCCTTCAAGCCGTACCGTTCCAGGGCCATCGGTCGCAGCTCGTAGATCAGCATGCGCATTTCGCCGAGCGCCTCACGCGCCGTGGTGTGCAGATCGCTCAAATATTTTTCAACTGCCGCGACGCTGCCTTCTTCTAACTGGCGGCGAGCCGCCCGTGTGTAAAGCGTCATCGCGTAGATCGATTGGCTTACCGAGTCGTGCAGGTCGCGGGCCAGGCGCGCGCGTTCTTCCGCCGCGGCGGTTTGCTGCAAGCGCGCGTACAGCCGGTCGAGCTCTACTGCCACAGCCGCCTGATCCGCGTAGGTCCGCGCTATAACGAGGTCTTTTGGCTGCTGGTAGGCCTTCAACTGTGCGATCTCCAGGTACCCGACCGTCTTTTGCCCGCTGGTCAGCGGAGCAACGACAAGAACGGTGCTATCCATCGCATCCTGCGGCTCGGAAGGCGCCACAATGGTGAAGGGAGTTTGCGCATCCAGCCGTTCCGCGTTCATGTGCAGCAGCGGATCCGCGCCGTCGAATGGCGACGCAGCCGGCTGCCCGACCTGAACAATCAGGTTCGCCAGCCCCCTATCATCGAGCAGCCGCAAAGCACAGCCCATTGCATCCGCGGCACGCATTGCCTCCTCGGCAATTGTCGAAAGCGTATCTTGCAGCGAGTCACGGCGCAAAATGGCCTGGGTCGTCTCCTGCGCGATCTTTGCCTGCTGGCGCTGTTGATAGGTGATCTCGTACAGGCGGGCGGTATCCGTTTCCAGCGTCATCGCCCGCGCAATGATCGCTGCCAGATTGTGCTGCACCTCGGTGATCGTCTCTCTTGGTTCGAGCCACCCCATCAGCACGGCACCCAGCAGCCCATCGCGCCCCACAAGTGGATACACAACCCATGTTTCCGCGGCGAGCCAGTCGAGGATGGAATCGCGGAACATACCTTCCATGACGTCCGATTCCAATATCCCCCGATCCGCCGCCAACATATCTGCCGTAGGTTCCAACTGCGAGGCCCAGAACGACTGCTTTTCCCCCAAAGAAAGCGCCCCGAGCGCCAGAACAGGGTCCATCAAACCGCCTGTTTCACTGGCGCGGTACACAAACATTTTGTCCGCCTTCATGTACTCAAACAGCGACCAGGCAAGTTCCTCAAACCCCAGTTGTTTTGGTTGGCTGCGCGCGCTCGAAGTCATACAGTGCAATTGTAAGCCATTCTTGCTCCGCCGCTGTTGCGATTTTGGAACCAGGCTGCCTTCGCGTGCGTGGCACGCGAAGGCAGCCACAAAACTGCTTGACTCTCTTACCCGCCGGATGTATTATCAAAATAGTAAATATTTTCTATCAAAGATATCTTATCCATTTGCTGCGCAAAAAGCTGTTCGAACTTTGTTGTATCCTTGTGCGTGGCCAACGAACTTGGCCACGCACAAGGATACAACAAAGTATCAATATAAGGAATCTGACTCATGGAAAATTACCAACCCGAATCCTTCCTCGTCGAACTGATCCGCTACAACAACTGGGCCAACCAGCAGGTGCTGGAAGCATGCAAAGGTCTGAGCGAGGAAAACCTTAGCGTTTCAGCGCCCGGCATTTATGGCAACATCCGCGATACGCTGATGCACATGCTATGGGCGGAGGCGGATTACATTGGCCGGATAACCGGCGAACAACCCTACCCCGCCTTTAGCCGAGGGCACCAGCCTTCTATAGCAGACCTTGCAGAGTTTGCGAGCCGGATAGCGCCAGCGCTCCTCGAAACGATCCAGCGCGTCCCACCCACACAGATCGTTCACGAGGAGGAGGATGGCAACACCATGGACTACCAGGCGCGCTTGCTCTATATCCAGGTGATCAACCACGGTATCGAGCACCGCTCGAACGTCACCACAATTCTCACCAGCCTGGGGCTACCAGCCCCTGAAGTAGATGGCTGGGGTTATCTCGTCGCGCACCCCGAGGAGTTTTTGTTGAAAGAATCGTCACGAGAATAGAGCAATTTGATATTCATGAATCCAGCCACCCTAAATAGGGTGGCTGGATTCATGAATATCACTGCTTGGACGGCACTGCTCTCGTTCAGTCCTCCATCATAATCCCGTCGAGCACGTCTTCGGGGACGAGCGGGAAGTGGTCAAACCAGATGCCGGTAGCATCGTACACCGCCGCTGTGACGGCGGGAGCGAGGCACATGTTCATCACCTCACCCAAGCCGCGTGCCCCCCAGGGTCCGCGCGGGTCGGGGATTTCCAGCACCATGATGTTCATATCGCCGGGGATATCCAGCACGGTAGGCACCAGATAGGTGGACAGGTTGCGCGTGAGCACCTGCCCCTCCTTCTCCACAAAGTTTTCCATCACCGCGTACCCAACCGACTGTACCAGCCCGCCCTGGATCTGTCCGATCACCTGCTGCGGGTTGATCGCCTTGCCCACGTCGATGGCGCAGTGGATCTTCTCGATCTTCACCTGCCCGGTTTCCAGATCCACCAGTACTTCGGCTGCCTGCGTGGTGTAGGCATAGGCCACGTTGGGGTCGCACTGCCCGGTATCCGGGTCGGGCGCGGTGGTCTGGTGAGGCCAGTACGTGTGATCGAGGCGCACGGGGCGCTCCTCGTTGGCCCACATTTCCAGAGCCTTCACCGCGCCCTCTTTGATCGCGTTCCCAATGAAGAAGGTCATGCGCGAGGCGGAGACCGAACCCGAATCCTTCACCTGGGCGGTATCGGTGGAGATGAGGCCAATTTTCTCCATCGGCAGGCCCAGCGCATCCGCCGCCATTTGTGTGATGACCGTGTGCGCGCCCATGCCAACCTCGCTGGCGCCGTGGCGGATCACCGCCCGTTCGATCTGGGCATCACCATACAGATCGATACCGATGGTGCAGCTCTCAGGGTATCCGTAGGAGAAACCAACGTTCTTATGCGCGCAGGCCAGCCCCAAACCACGGCGCAGGTAGGGACGGTCGGGGTCAATTTTGGGCATGGGGTTCGCCAGTGTCCATCCATCGGGTGTTTCGCTCCAGCCCGCGCCTTCCGCGCAGGCTTTCGTTACCTCGCGGATCGTCACGCCAGGCGGATAGGGCGCGCCGGTGGTTTGCAGCGAGCCTTCTTGTGCCAGGTTGCGCATGCGCAGTTCAACCGGGTCTATTCCTAGCGCTTCCGCCAGCTTGTTGACCATCTGCTCGGCGCAGTAGACTGCCTGCGGCCCGCCAAAGCCGCGGAACGCGCCGCGCGGCACGTTGTTGGTATATACGTCGTAAGCATCCACCTTGACGTTGGGGATCTCATACGGCCCCAGCGCATTGATCACCGCGTTGCTGGTGACAATGCTGGTGGTAAATTTGTATGCCCCGCCGTCTGCCAGCAGTTTGACCTCCGCGGCGACGATCTTACCGTCTTTCATTGCGCCCCAGCGGGTGAAGATGCGGAAAGGATGGCGCTTGCAGTGGCCCAGGATGGACTCTTCGCGGTTCCATACCACCTTCACCGGGCGCGGATTGCCCATCTGGTGCAGTTTGCGCGCTGCCAGCGCGACGATGATCTGCACCGAAATGTCCTCGCGACCACCAAAAGCGCCGCCGGTCATCGGGTAGATCACACGCACCTGGTCTTCCGCCAGCCCAAGCGCGTGCGCCATCTGCTTGCGGTCTTTCACGCCCCACTGCCCCGAGGTTACCACCGCCACCCGGCCTTCTTCATCTATATATGCCAGGCCCGACTCTGTTTGCAGGTAGGCATGCTCTTGGGCGGGGGTGTTCAAGACAGCTTCGATGACAATATCGGCCTGGCGAAAACCGGATTCAACGTCTCCGTTGTACAGCTTGTGGTGGCCAAATGTATTACTGCCCACATCAGGGTGCAGAACCGGCGCGTCAGGCTCCATCGCCGCTTCCACGTCGCACACCGCGGGCAGGTCTTCATATTCCACCTCGATCAGGTCACGCGCCTGCGCGGCGATCGCCTCTGTCTCCGCGACCACCGCGGCTACCCGGTCGCCCACAAACCGCACCCGGTCAGCATAGGGCTTATCGCAAGGTCCGCAGAGCACCGGCTGGTCGTAGTTATAGTAACCGAACTCATTGCAGGGCACATCGCGGGAGGTCAGCACGGTGAGAACGCCCGGCAGCGACTCCGCCTTTGTGGTATCTACCCGCTTGACGATGGCATGGGGCCGGTGCGCCATGAGCATTTTCATATATGCCTGCCCGGGCATCACCAAATCAGAAGCAAAAACAGCTTCCCCTTTCACTTTCGCTTCGGCGTCGATACGTGGAACAGATTGGCCGATATATTTCATGTAGTTTTCATCCGATCTTGTGGTTTGTCTATTATTTTAACCCATATTTCGTCTCGGGCAGTAAGAGCAGAAAGGGTCGGGTGCGTTTCACTTTCTTGGGCAGTTACCCGTTTGTTGGGGTGCTCTCGTGGAGAAACTCCGTTTCTCCACGAGAGCACCCCAACAAACGGAAACACACCCGAAGAGGTCTCTATGAATTGCCGTGGTGGGTGAATCGCGCCCTACGCCCGCCTTACACGATCGACCACGGCAGTGCCGAAAGAGCCACGGAATAAGGACAGGTGTGTTTCAGGTGCTAAGAATATGGAAAACGTCGGTTGAATTGGATAAGTATTTTTGATATACTATATTCACAATCGAATAGTTACTCTTATTCGGTATGCCGGGCGGATCGAACGCGCCTGGGAAATATAGGAGACATCAAGTCCGCCCAGTTTTCATGGGTGGACTTTTTTTGTCCCACTTTAAGGAGGCATGCTATGATGGACTGGCCTTGCAAGTTCGATCCAGACACACCACCTCCAGAAGACCCACAAGCAAAGCTTGAGCGGTCATACCTTGAGGCCTATCTGAACTCGAGAGGAACTTCGCTGAAAGAACTCAACAAACTGTCCAAGGCTGAGACCCGGGCGTTAATGATCGAAGCGTGCAAATATGCTTCGACCAAGCTGGCGGAAGTGGAAACGCGCTCTCGGCTGGTAAATGAAATACACGGGTAGATTTGGCCGCTCTCAACCCTTACGCCTGGCCCACTTCGATGTTTGTTTCTGCCGATTCATCCAGGGTGATCGGGGGCAGGTTCCACACGGCGCGCGCCCGGTTGCAGCGCTCGATTTCTTCGATGGAGGCGACGATCTTTCCGTCGATGTACTGAACGCCAAATTCACGGCAGGTTGACGAGCGGTTGTTGTAGATTACACAGGCTACGCTCTCACCCACGTTCCCCACCAAGGCAATACAACGAGGCTTGATTTGGTTGGTGCCCTGCATGCGCGGTGCGGGGGCAGGTATTCTGTCAGCTCTGCCGGAACAGCATTTTCTATGCTCGGATCGGTTTCGAACCAATAAAAAGAAACGCGAAAATACGAGCAGCACGCACCGCAGTTCAGGCATGGGTTTTCTTGGGGCACAAGGGAGGATTATATTCCTTTTCTTCCGGAACGGCATTACATTTCCATTACACTTGCCGTTCCTTCAGGTTTTCCAAAACAAAACAGGCCCTACCAGATCAGCAAGCTGATCTGGTAGGGCCTGTTGGTTAATCTTCCTCCCCGCCCTCGCCCCGGCCCAGGCGGCCGGCGATGAAGTCAGAGATGGCGGATGGCGTATTGGTGGAGAAGCCCACCACGTCGAGCATACCGGCGTCCTGCGGGTCGGCGATGGAGAAGCCGTTCGAGGTCATCCCCACCACTACCAGCTTTGCTGGGATGCCGGTCTTTTCGCGGTACTCGTGCAGCGCCTGCACTGGGTGGACCTTACCCGCCCAGGTTTCCGAGTCGGTGTACACAATGAAAGCGTCCACCGCCAGGTTGTGCTTCAGCGCGTCGAGCATTGGCTGTGCGCAGTCGGTCCCGGCGAACGGCAGGTTGGATACCGCGGCGGTTGCCTGCGCAAGGCTCATGCCCCGGCGAATATCCAGACGGACCATCTGATCCTGGAAGCCGCGAATGTATCCCTCCTCTTCCGTGTTGACGGTGATCATCGCCAGCGCGGCGGAGGCGTCACGTGGGGTCAGGCCCGGGATACCCGAGACCCATCCCATGCTCATCGAGCCGGACACATCCAGCGCCAGGTAGAGCCGCTTGCCGGTCGGAGTCACGTTCTCAAAGGCCAGGGCAAACGCCCGGTTGAGCGCGGCCACTACCTCCGGTACCACCTTCCACTGGCCCGACCCGCGCATGCCGTGCCCCTGCTGGTAGGTGACCAGAGCGGCCAGCACCTGCAGCGGGTGAACCCGCCCGCGGCGCAGCACGCTGCGGTCGGTGATCCGGTCGACCACCTCCCGCACTACCCCCGCGCCCGGCGCCAGCAGGCCAACCTTGCTCAGGTTGCCCAGATTGCGCAGCAGCGCGGTGATGCCCAGGTTTGGCAGCAGCGCGGCCCACACCACCGGCGAAGTAAGATACTGGGTTGGAATCACCTCGCGCGGGGCGCGGTAGCAGTGGATCAGCCCAACCACCTGGCTTTCGCTCTCGGCGCGCTTGAGCTGTTCGAACCCCGCGACCAACCCGGTCAGCGAATCGACCGGCACGTCTTCGGCCCCCACAGCCCAGCGGTATAGCGCCTTACGCGCGTCACCATCCGGAACCGGGTGGGCCAGGCGCAGCAAGTCGCGGTGCGACCAGCCGTCGCGGCTCTGATACTTGGCGAGCTGGAAAGCGAGCTGCTCGTCGGTCTTGCCGGCGTACCAGCTCCCGACCGCCTTGCGCAGCCCGCGCCCCCAACCACGCAGTCCGTCAACGTACGCGGCGAAGTGCATCAGGTGGGTGCCGGTGCGGATAACCCGCGGCAGCGCTTCGAGCGCCAGCTTGCGGGTGCGGGCGTCTTCCGCAGCGGCAGCCAGCGCCAGGGCGAAGATGGCCGGGTCGTTCTTGTAGGCGCGGCCGTTCTCCGAGACGTCGACGACGGTACGCACAAAGCGCGCGCCATCTTCCGACAGGCAGGCGAGGGCGTTCCGCGCGTTGTCGCGGGTCAGCGCCTGCTCTGAGATGTAGTAGGTTCCGCCTTCGGTGCCCAGCACCAAGAAGCGCATCAAGCGCTGCCATGGATCGAGCTGGAAGGCGTACCCGCCGGCCGAGTTTGCGACCTGGTTGGAGCCCGGGATCGGCGCGTGCTGCGGGGTTGCCTTGCGGTTGAAAATGTTGTAGATCTTGTGCGCCATTGGGTCCTCCCTTCCTGGCTTGATAGAACTGGCTGCGCCGTAGCGTGATCGCGGCAGCAAAACAGGTGACAGCGTGCGGCGCGCCGTGGATTTCACAGCGCGCCGCACATCGAACAGTATGCCAGGCAAAACCTGGGTGGGTTGGGGGTGGCGGCAGCCGGAGCCAACCACGGCTGCCGCCGATTTGAGGGGAGTCATCCCTCGAGGGTGCCTTTCGGCGGGTGACGGTAACCCACGCCAACCGGCCCGGCATTCAGTGGGGCGAGCAGGAGTCGAACCTGCGCAAGCTGATCCAAAGGTAACCATCCGCCTTCGGCCCGCACGCAGCCAGCGGATACCGGCTGCGGAGCAGGCAAGGGTATGGGGATGGACTCAGCCGTCCTGCCGCTAGACGATTGCCCCGAGAAAACTCTGAGAACCTATCCGAATTTTTCGTTTGTCGTGGGGGGGGGGGGGGGGGCCCGCGGGCCCACG
>JAEYTI010000366.1 GCA_023434145.1 Chloroflexota bacterium
TACGTCTGATGTGAAATCAAAAGTGGGTTGACGAAAAGCGGGAATGTCCCGAAGATTAAAGGTGCCAACCAAAATCTTCAACAGGAGCATTCCCATGACAAGTATACCCATGACCGACCTGATTACCATCGTTTTTGTGCTGGTGGATGACTGGTACAAAAGTGAAGGGCACAAACTGCTGATCGGGAAAGCCGGCGCGAAACCGGAGTTTACCGACAGTGAGATGATTACCCTGATGCTAGTGCAAGAGTTCATTCCCTTTCCCAGTGAAACCCAATATGTAGGCTTTATTCGCGCCAACTATCTGGCGTTGTTTCCCAAGCTGGTGGATCAAAGTCAGTACAATCGCCGTGCCCGGTCGTTACGCTTGCTGGTGGAGCAACTGCGGCGCTACTGGGTGGTACAAAAAGGATGGCATTTGCACAGCCGCTACCTGCTCGATACCAAGCCCGTGCCTGTGCTGGGCTATAAACGCGACAAACGGCGCAGCGACTTCGCCGGAAACGCCAACTATGGCAAGTGCGCTAGCCGCAACCTGAAGTACTTTGGCTACAAACTGGTGGCCGTCAGCACATTGAACGGCATTCCGATGGTCTACGACCTGGTTCCCGCCAATACCGATGAGCGTGCCGCGGCGGAAACCGTGATCGACTACTTCTCCTACTGCGACCTGTTTGCCGACAAAGGCTTTCTCGGCTTGAAATGGCAGACCAGCATCTTCGATCAGACCAACAATCTGATCTGGACGCCACGCCGCTCCAATCAGAAGTACCAGAACAGCCCTGAACTGGATCGTTGGCTAAGCAAGATCCGCGAACGGATCGAAGGTGTGTTCCATGAAGTCCAGGATACTGGCAGGAACATCGAGCGCTTGCTGGCGAAAACCGTCGTGGGCTTGACCACGCGGGTGATTGCCAAGATGACAGCCCATTTACTGCGCCATCTGCTGCGTATCGATTTCGGTATTAATGTTCAAACCTTTGAAGTCGCTTCGGCTTCTTAGGAGTATTTCACATCAGACGTACTCTAGAAAATTAATCGATGTGTTTGTGGCGCGCACCTTCGTCGCGCGCCACAAACACATTAATTTTTCCAGATTAGAACCACACTTTGAAGGTCTTAATCTCAAATGGCGTGATGCCGAAGCTGAGCCGATTCTCGCGGAACGCTGCGGGCTGCTCGTTCTCTTCCAGCAGATCGCACTCTACAGCGCGGCGGATGGGGCGGGCAAAGGTCAGGGCGGTATCATCAAAGCGGAATTGGCGTGATTCGTACACGCGAACGACCAGACTAGCGCCATCCTCGCCCTGCTTCACCGTCTCAACAATCACAGCATCATCCTCGGCCTCTACCAGCGCCAGCCGCGCGGGCAGGTCACCCGCCTGGGGCTGTGCCGCAGCCGCGATCAACGGCACATTCAGTTCATAGCCGCTGCGCTGCACCGCGCCCTCGCGCCAACCGCAAGCATGCGGCAGCAGGCTGTAGGTGAAGTGGTGCTCGCCCTGGTCGGCCTGCGGATCGGGGTTGATTCCAGACTTGATCAGCGTCAGGCGCAGGGTGTTCTCGCGCGCATCGTAGCCGTACTTGCAGTCATTCAACAGCGCCATGCCGCCGTTGCCCTCTGAGAGGTCGGCCCACTTGTGCGCGGGGACCTCAAACCGGGCTACATCCCAAGAGGTATTGCGGTGCGTAGGCCGCTCCACCACCCCAAACTGCACTTCGTAAGCAGCCTGTGTTGCACGGACGCGCAGGGGGAAGGCTACCTTGAGCAGGGTTTGGTGCTCGTGCCAGTCGATGCGGGTATGGAAGTCGATGCGGCGGATGTGATGGTGCAGCCAGATTTCCTGCTCCAGCCGGGAATCGGCGTACTTCCACGCCAGCCGCAGCACAGTCACCACCGGGCCATCCGCGATGATGCGCGCCTCGATCAGATCAGTTACGCGGCGCATCTTTTCCTGGTAGTAGATATCGATATCCCAGGCGTCGAACTCCATTGGGCGGTCTTCGAAAGCCTGGAAATCATTGCCTGCCTGCCCCGCGGCGATCCACTCACGGCGTGCTAGCTTGTCGAACAACGAAGTGATGCGCCCTGTTTCGTCCAGGCGAATGCGGTAGTAGCGGTTTTCAAGGATATCCGCACCGGCATTGAACGCACCGGCTTCGGTATTGGTGGATTGATCCACCAGCGGGTACGTGCCATAACCCAGCGAAGGCACGCCGCGCACAAAGAATAACCGCTTCGGCTGGCCCAATCGCTCTACCACCTGGGTGGAGGCCAGCGAACCAGAGGGGTTGAGCAAAGTTTTCCCGGCATATTCCGGCGAGTCATCCACCATCAGTACGTCATCACGCTGCCAGCCGAGTGGGTTGTAGACCATCAGCGCCGGGCTGTCACTTGCAACGCGGTTGGTGATTGCTTGCAGCGCCGTTGCCTGCGCCTGTTTTCCGATCGCAGCGATCTCGGCATAGGCTTGTTCAGCGTCTTCATAGACCGAGCGAATCGACGAGCCGGGCAGAATATCATGGAACTGGTGCAGCAAGATCTTCTCCCAGCCCTGCTCTAGTTCCTGCGCGGGGTACGTGTGCCCCGGAATAAGCGCGCTTGCCACAGCGTTGAGCCATTCGGCGTTATGATACAGGATCTCCGACTTGCGGTTGTGGCGCTTCACCTGTGCCTGCGAGGTGTAGGTGCCGCGGTGATATTCCAGGTACAACTCGCCATCCCACACAGGCACGTCTTCCCCTGACAGCCGCTCTTGCATCTGCGACATGAAAGTTTCCGCCGGTTCGATCTCTACATTTGGCACGCCGGGCAGTGTTTTGAGCACGCGGGCCGATTCGAGCATCTCACGGGTGGGTCCGCCGCCGCCGTCGCCCCAGCCAAACAGCATCAGCACGCGGTCGTTAATTTCTTTCTGCTGGTAGTTCTTCCACGCGCCGAACACCTCAAACGGCTGGAACTCGCCGATGTAGGTGTAGCGGGTCACGCCCGCCTCGGGCGTAGTGATGAAGTGGGTCAGCAAGTCCGAGCCATCCAGCCCGCGCCAGTAGAACGTGTCATAGGGGAAGCGGTTGAACTGGCTCCAGCTAATCTTGGAGGTGATAAAGTACTTCAACCCGCTCTTGCGCGCGATCTGCGGCAGCGCAGCAGAGTATCCGAATACGTCCGGCAGCCACAGCACGGTCATATCACGGCCAAATTCCTGGCGCACAAAGCGCTTACCGAGCAAAATCTGCCGGATGAGCGACTCGCCGCCGGTGATGTTGGTATCGGCCTCGACCCACATGCCGCCGGTGATTTCAAACACGCCTTCGGCGATACGCTGCTTTACCTGCTCGTAGATCTGCGGGTAATCCTGCTTAAGATCCTTGAACAACTGCGGTGAGGTGTGCAGATAGCGGTACTCGGGGTACTGGCGCATCAGGTTGAGCACGGTGGAGAAGGTACGCGAGGCTTTTTCGCGCGTGTGGCACAGTCGCCACAGCCAAGCCATATCGATGTGCGAATTTCCCAGCCCCACTACGGTCGGCTTGATCTCTTCATACTGCGCGAAGCCGCGAAGCTGGTGCTCTAACTGCGCCAGAGCGGCCTCAATCGTGCCGTAGAAGTCTTCGGAGCCGGGTTTGGAGAAGTCGACGCAGTGATAGGCCTCGTTGAGCGCGGTCAGCAGGCGAGCGCGGCGCAGATCGTTCGCGTCCATTTCTTTCAGCGTGCGTAGGATCGCCAGCGTGGTGAAGTAGAGCTTCTCCGTTGGCGCATCGTACTGCACTAGGCGCGCCTCTTTAAACGTGCGGCGCGGGGGAACGTGCAGCGTGCCGCTCCACGCGCGGATAGCGACGGTCAACATGCCCTGGCGTAGATCCTCCGGCAGCACGGCGTCTTCGTGCCAGATATCCATGCCTTGCAGCGGCTGACCGTTGACATACAGCAGCGATTCGGCGGTTGAGCCGCCGCCGTCACGCGGGCCAACGATGAATCGCAGCGCCAGCTTCTTGCCTGCCATTGCTTCCGGCACGCCAACCGTCATGCGGAACCAGGCCACCTGATCGTATCCGCCGTTGGCCGCGCCCCATGACTGCCCCACCGCGAACGGCTGCCACGCGGAGTCGTCGAAGGCGGGGTCACAGGCGCGGCGTTCGTCCTGCTCGATGTATTTGATACCCAAAATAGGCAGCGAAGCGCGACAAATGTGCGCCTTGATCGTTTCCAATAAACGCGCGATCTTCTGATCAGCAAAAATCATCGTTGTTGCTCCTAAATCATTTGTCTAGCTGGTTTCGATGGATGGAGTAGGGTGCTGAGCACCCTACTCCATCCATCGAAACCACTGTGACGGACCCCTAAAGTTTAGAGACTGTGTTGTGTGGTGGTGCCGGGCACAACCACCACACAACACAGTCTCTAGACGAGTTTTAAAAGTGCACCCGGAAGCTCTTTACTTCGAAGGGGCGGACTGCAAACGTAATTTGGTTTCCATCCACCGGAATGGAGGATAGCGGCTCTTCCAGAATATTGCATTCCTGCACTGCTACGGGCGGGCGCGCAAAGCGCACGCGCACCGCGGTGTTATCGCGCTGGTGCAGTTCCACCACGCGGAAGATCCATTCATCTCCATCTTCCGCTTTCTTCACCGTATCGAGCAGCACGTGATCGCAATCTAGCTGCGCCAGGGAAAGCGACGGGGCAAGCAGCCCGCCGAAGTTTGCGCCGGTCACCAGCGCCCGCAAGGGGACGTTCAAATCGGCGGCCTCGCGGATGGTTTCACTGCGCCAGTCGCCTTCGTGCGGCAGCAGGCTGTAGGTGAAGTGGTGCAGGCCCTGGTCGGCTACCGGGTCGGGGTCGGTCGGCGATCGGTGCAGCGTCAGGCGCAGCACCGATCCGTGCACGTCATAACCGTATTTGCAGTCGTTGAGCAGGCTCACGCCCCAATCGCCCTGCGAGAGATCCACCCAACGGTGGGCCGGGTTCTCGTAATGGGCGGTGTCGAAACTGGTGTTGCGATGCGTCGGGCGCTCGACGCTGCCAAAACCCGCGTCATACGTCGCGCGGGGCGAGCGCGCGGCGACCGGGAAGGCGGCTTTGAGCATAATCTGGTGCTCGTGCCAGTCGATCTCGGTGTCAAAGTCGATGCGCGGGGTGTGGCGGTATAGGCGGATGCGCTGGGTGATGGTCGAATCGAGGAACTGCCAGCGCAGGCGCAGCGTGGCGCGCAGCGGGCCGGTTTCTTCGACCACCGCCTCGCGAAGGTCGTCCACATGGCGCAGCTTCTCCTCGTAGTACAAATCCAGCTCCCAGGCTTCGCCGTGCAAGGTACGGTCTTCAAACGCTTGCAGATCATTGCCGAGCGCGCCCTCCGCCAGGACGGAGCGGCCTGCACGCTTGTCAAACAGTGAAACGATCCGCCCAGTCTTATCCAGCGATATGCACCAATAGTTGTTTTCCATCCGCTCCGGCGATACGAAGAAATCGGCGAGGTTCGCCTCTGCGGCAGCTAACTCCGCATCCCAGGCGTCGATTTTGTGCAGCGGGAAGGCGGCATAGCCCATCGACGGGACGGGCGGCACGGCGAACAGCAGCTTGCTGCCAGCTTCCACCACCTGCACCGGGAGCGGCGAGCCATCCGGCATGGCAACGGTCTTGCCTTGCAGCGTTTCTGTCATCGGCAGTTCCACCAGCCCATCCCGCACGTGGCTGAGGCTGTTGAGCACCAGCAGGCCAGGATCGGTGACCGGCAGCGATTCCACCAGCCGCGCTTCCGAGGATTTCAGCGCCGCCTGTCCCACCGCCTGGACCTCGGTATAGTCCTTCAGGCTGTCCTCGTGCACATCGGTGATCGAGGTGCCGGGCAGAATATCGTGGAACTGGTTGAGCAGCAGTTTCTTCCAACCTTCATTGAGCGATTCATGCGGGTAGTCGTTCGACCCGGTGAAAATATCGACCAGGGCGTTGAGCCACTCGGCCTCGTGGAGCAGCACTTCGGTTTTGCGCTGGGCGCGCTTGGTGCGGCCCTGCGAGGTGTACGACCCGCGCAGGGCTTCCAAATACAGCTCGCCATCCCATGCGGGCAGGTCTAGCCCAGGTATGCTGCTCTCCAGCCGGGTAAAGAACTCCTCCACCGGGCCGATCTCTACGTAGGGCATGCCGGGCACGTTGCGCAGGGCACGCGCCGATTCGAGCATCTCACGAGTCGGGCCACCGCCGCCATCGCCCCAGCCAAAGGTCAGCAGCACGCGGTCGTTGATCTCTTTCTGCTGGTAATTGGTCCACGTGCCCATCACGTCGTTGGGCTCCATCCGGCCAATGTAGCTGTAATGCTTCGAGTGCTCACCTGGGGTGGTGATAAAGTTCGCCAGCACCTCCGAGCCATCGATGCCGCGCCAGGTGAAGGTATCGTAGGGGAAGCGGTTAAAGCGGCTCCAGCTGATCACCGCCGATGCGAAGTACTTTACACCGGCCTGGCGCATCAACTGCGGCAAGATGCCGGTGAAGCCAAAAGAATCGGGCAGCCAGAGCACGCGGGTGGTCTTGCCGAATTCGTCACGGTAAAAGCGCTGCCCGAGCAGGAACTGCCGCACCAGCGACTCACCCGCCGAGATAAGCGTCTCCGATTCGATCCACATGCCGCCGGTCACTTCCCAGCGACCCTCGCGCGCCAGTTCACGCACCTGCTCGTACAGCTTCGGGTTGTCCTGCTTGACGTATTCGTAGAGCTGCGGTGAGGAATGCACGTAGCGGTACTCGGGGTACTGGCGCATGAGGTTGGTGACGGTGGTAAAGGTGCGCTGAGCCTTCTCGCGGGTGTGATGCAGCCGCCACATCCAGGCCATATCGATGTGCGAATGCCCCACCGCGTGCACGGTGGGCTTTAGCTCGCGCGCGCACATGCCCTCGACCGATTTTTGCAGATCCGCCAATGCAAGGGACAGCGAATCGTAATATTCCGTGCTGCCGGGGTTCCAGAAGGCTACCTGTCGGAAAGCGCAGGTGAGGGCCGTCTCGATCTTGCCGCGGCGCAGATCGTTCTTATCGAGCTGCTCCGCCGACGCTTTCAACGTTTTTGCGAGGAAATAGAACTGTTCCGCGATGCGGTCGATCTGCACCAGTTGGGCCAGCCGGAAGCAGCGCTTGGGCGGCGGTCCGTACACGCCGCTCCACGCGCGCAGGGCCACAAAGATGCTTACCTGCTGGGCTTGCTCAGGCGTCAGCATTGCGTCGGTGTGCCAGATGTCGATGCCTTGCTGGGGCGCGCCATCCACGTACAGCATGGTTTCAGCAGTCGATTTGCCGCCGTCGCGCGGGCCAACCAGGAAGCGCAGGGCCAGATTGCCGCCACGCAGGTGCTGTGGGATGGCGACTCGCGCACGGAACCAGGCCACCTTATCGTAGCCGCCCCACGTGCTGCCCACCGAAAAGTTCTGCCAGCCGGTGTCATCCAGATCGGGGCGCTCGCCGCCGGGAATATCTTCTTCCCAAAACCGGAAAGCGGGGATATCCATCACCTCGCGGCTGATCGACTGCCGGATCACTTCTATCAGCGGCTTGAGTTTTTCAAGAACAAAATGACTCATACCAATACTCCACTGCAAACATTCAACCTCCGCCCTGTGTCGGGCGGAGGTTGATCAATTACCAGTAATTACTGTGTGGGGTGCAAACCGCCATTTGAGGCTTTGGGATCGGTCAAAACGCCAAAGGTGGGCGCGTCTACCAGAATCTCCGGCTCTACCTCGCTGATGTTATCTTCCAGCAGGTTGGTTTCCATCACCGGCTTGGCCGGATCGCGCGGAATGCGGAAGGTCTTGATGTCGGTCGGGCCAAAGCGAGCGGTGAACGCTCGCCCGAGCGCGGGCAGCTTCACCGGCACGCTGCACGAGCGACCGGCAGTCTCCACCAAACGCAGGATCAGGTCATCGCTGTCTTCTGCCTGCTTGAGCGCGCCGACGATCACGTTCTTTCGCCCCACCTGGATAAAGGAACCGGCCTGCGGCAGCTTGCCCGCGTGATAGGTAGCGTTGAGCGAGGCGGCGGGTTGGTTGAGCTCGCACGACTGGCGCACTGTTCCCGCATCTTGCCAGGGGCCGGCGTGCGGCAGCAGGCTGTAGGTAAACTCCTGGTAGCCCTGGTCGATAAAGCGATAGGCGCGCTCTGTTTCTGGCTCTTTTGGGATATGATGGGCAAAGATGGGGCTGCGCAGTACCGTCAGGCTGATCTCGCGGATGTTCACGTCGTAGCTGTACTTGGCATCGTTGAGCAAGCTGAGCCCGTAGGCTGCCTGGGTGTCGCGAGAGATGCCGGTCACATCGAGCCAGCTTTGGCCCGGTTCTTCCTCGCCCGTGGCGCGGCGCTCAATCGAGCCGTAGGCCGTTTCGCTGGTGACGATCATATTGTTCTGGTTGAGCGGGAAGCGCAGCTTGAGCATCTTGAACTTTTCCTGCCAGTCCACGCCTACACGCACATCGATGCGGTCCATACCGTGATAGAGGGTGAAGTCCTGCGTTAGTTTCGAGTTGCCGTAGACCGAGTCCACGCGGATGATGGCCTTGACCGGGCCGGCTTCCACCAGCCGCACGCGGATGGGTTTGAACGTGCCGATCACGGTGTCGAACTTGAATACGTTGTGTGACCAGGTGTCCGAGGTATCTTCGATCACCACTGCCTTTGCCGCCTGCCCCTGGAAGACCTCCGTATTGGCGCGCTTGTCGTACAGGCTGGCAATGCAGCCGCTGTCGGAGTTGATCTCCAGGCGCAGGTGCTCGTTCTCCAGCACCGTGTCGGAGGCCGAAACGACCGGGAAGACCGGCGAGAGATCCGGGCGGGCGGCGAAGCGGTAGAGCTTGTAGCCCAGCGCGGGCACGTCGGCGAGAAAATTGAGGCGATAGCGGCCATTGGCCGTCGCCGCGGATTGGATGGTCTGGAAGGCGATGGGGCTGCTCTCAGGGTCGAGCAGCACGAAGTCATCTTTCACCGAGCCGCCCATCTCGATCTCCACGTTCAGGCGAGCGTCCCAACCATGCGGGTTGAAGACGACGATGGGGAGCATACCGTCTTCCTGTGGGATGTTGATCTGCCAGGCGAGGGCTTGCAATGCCAGGTTCTGGTTGCGAGCGGCGATGCTCAAGGATTCGCCAAACTGCTGCTCGGCATCATGATATGCCTGCTCGATGCTCGATCCGGCCAGAATGTCATGGAACTGGTTGAACAGCACGTTCTTCCAGGCCTGGTCGAAACCCTTGGGCGTGGGCAGCCCGACCCAGCCGCTCGCCGCCGCACAGAACTTCTCGGCGGAGGTGAGAGCATTCTCGGCCTTGCGGTTCCAGCGCTTCACGCCGGAGTGCGCCGCGTAGCAGCCGGAGGCGTGGTGCTGGAGTTCATCGTGCACCACCGGAATGGGTATAGAGCGCGCCTCAATTTCCGCGAAATAGCGCTCAGGCGTACTGATCGCCAGCTCGGGCAGATCGCCACCCTCCTGCTGCATCTCGTGGATCTTGTTGATTTGCTGGATGGTCGGGCCGCCGCCATGGTTGCCGACGCCGTAGAAGGCCATCAGCCGGTCCAGCGGCTCTTTTAGCTCACCCGCCACGCGAACGATCTGGATATCGACGTCGGGGCGGTTATAGCAGTATTCGTAGGGGATGCGGTAGGTCAGCACGCGTGAGCCGTCGTTCGACTCCCACCAGAACAGGCGGCTGGGCAGGCCTTTTTCGTGCGGAGAGGGGCGCAGAAAGACGTAGTAATCCAGCTCGCTCTTCTTGAGGATCTGCGGCAGGTTGCCGCTGTGGCCAAAGCTGTCGATGTTGAAGCCGGTGCGGGCAATCTTGCCGAATTTCTCGCGCAGATAGCGCTGCCCGTACAACCCCTGGCGCACGAACGACTCGCCGGAAGGCACGTTGCAGTCTGGCTCGATCCACCAGCCCCCTGCCAGCTCCCAGCGGCCTTCCTGCACCCGCGCACGGATCTGTTCGAACATGCCTGGGTCCACCTGCTCGATCCATTCGAAGAAAACCGCTGAACTGGTGGTGAAGACGAAGTCTTCAAACTCATTCATGCGGTCGAGGGCTGATTTGAAGGTGGCATGCACTTCGTGGAAACCTTCCTGCCACGTCCACAGCCAAACCGGGTCAATGTGGGCATTGCCAATCAGGTGGAGCTTATTCTCCGTCATCTTCTTCCTCCAGCAGGGTGAAAACCTATACGCTTAGTTTCTATCCCCAATATTATTTTTTGTGTTTGTGATGCGAGACGTAATCTCGCATCACAAACACAAAAAATAATATTGGGGTAGGTTCTTAATGTTTGTCGCGGCTTTTGAAGGAAGAACGCGCTGAAATACCCCTCAAGAACCACGTTGATTTTAAAATAGAGAATGTTGATATACGATTCTACATTCTTATTCCTGTAATTTGGAGGTTTTTAGTCCTCATTTAACAGAAATGTAAGTTGCCCAAGGGTTCATTCAAATGCCCTGTAAGGGGCCGTTAAAACAGTACCTATTTCAGCACGTCAACAAGGCATTCGGCTAGCTGGCCCAGGCGGCGGGCACCGGCGGTGACGTCAACGGCCAGGCGCACCCGGCGGGCCGGCGCGGCATCCGCTGGGGGTATAGCACAGAACGATACCACTGCTGCTTCTCCTGGCGCTACCCTTGCAGACCACACCGGCGGCGTGATCTCCCACCCCTCCGGCGCGGCGATCTCCACGCGGATCTCAGCAGCTTCGAGCAGCGGGTTGAACACAAACGCCTCCAGCAGAGCCCCCTGTCCAGGCTTTGCCTTGGACTGGTACGGCTCGATGCGGATTGGCGTGTTGGTTTCACTGCCTTCCAGCGAACCCGGCAGCAGCAGATCGTTGTGCATTTGCTCCAGGCAAGCGGCTTGCTCGGTGAGCGTGTTCAGGAACTCAGGCGTGACCTCCAGCGGAGCCCAGTGACCAGACAGGATCAGGTCGGGTTGGAGCTGGGCGTAAAGCTGCGCGGTAGTGTTGTAATCGCCGGCGTTGAAGTGATTTTGGTAGACGTAGTTCCATTTCTGGCCCGTTTCACTCTGATACTGGTCGCCGGTGAAGAGCATACGCTTGCCATCCACTTCTGCGAAGATGCCCACCTCGTAACGGGTGTGCCCACGGAAGCTGTAAATGTGCAGTGTGTACTCTTCCCACAGCACGGGGGCGTCCACCGGCAGCACACGGTCGGCGTGGATGGGGTCGTACCATAGGCAGGGCATATCGTAGCGCTCGGGGTTGGCGAGGATACAGGCGAAGTTCTCCGGCACCCACAGTTCCGTGCCTTCCACGCGCTGGAGCAGGTTCATTCCCGCCACGTGATCATCGTGATAATGCGTGGGGATCACCACGTCGACTTTGGTCACGCCAAAATCGCGCTTGAGCGCCGGGATGGTGTACAGCCAGGGCCGCCGCGCAGCACGGTCCGAGCCAGGAGCTACCCCGCCGACAAAGTCATAGCCATAGTCGATGATGAGCGCCTTGCCGCTCTCCGAGAGCAGCACCCAGGCGTTGGCCAGCCCGGTGGCGTTGCGCAGCAGGTGCGGGGTAACGCGCATGTAGGGCTCGCGCAAAAGGCGCAGCATGCGCGGATTTTCTCCACGCGCATCGAGCAGGGCGCGCAGGCGGCCAAACAGCAGTTCCATTGCCTCCTGCGGGCGGTTGATCGACGCGCCGTGAGCGGGCAGCAGCAGGTCGGGTTCTTGCTCCGCCAGTTTCTTCAGCGATAGGCATGTGAGGGCAGCCCCTTCCGCGCCGTTGTAGCTCCATTGCGTCGCACCCATCGACCACACCTGTCCCGGCCCGGCGATCAGGTCGCCGGTGAAGGCGATGCGGCGACCTTCCATATTCACCAGCAGGGCCAGCGATCCCACGGTATGCCCGGGGACCGGCAGCACCTCAAAGGTGTAGCCACCGAGGAAGTAGCGGGCATAATCTTCCAGCAGCCCGGAGACCTTCACCGAGTTAAGCAGCGAGAAGCGGTCCTGCCGGACATTGTAGTTATCCATCACCGGGCGGCCCTGCCAGTGATGGTCCACCTCGCCGAACAGGTCACGCTCGGCGGAAGGTACCCAGATGCGGATTCCGCGTGCTTCCGCCAGCGGCAATCCCTGGCCCTGGTCGCGGTGGTGGTGCGTCATCAAGATATCCGTCACCGTGTCGATGCCTGCCTGGGGCAGCGCATCCAGCACCGAACCGTCGCCAAAATCGACCAGCACGGCGCTGCTGCCACTGCGCAGCACATAGACGTTGCAGGTGCTTTCATACAGATACAGATTTTCACCAATAGGCTGCAATTGGTTTCGCCCGGCAGCGCCTGCTCTTGCAGATGGTTCGTTGATCTGGGTCATGTAATTTTTCCCTGCCGGAGCCCGGCAATAAAATGGGAATAGGCCCGCGCTCCAGCCTGGAGGGGCAGGTACCCGTTCTGATAGATGTTTTGGTAGGCGCGGTGGCGATCTGCATTTGGCAGAATGCGTACCGGCTCGCCCTGTGCCTGCGCGAACTGGCGCGCGGCTTCTACCGCGCTGGGGAACGCTCCAGACGCCGCGCCCGCCAGCATCGCCGCCCCGGTGAGGGTAGCCTCTGGCGACGCGAGCAGGTCAATGGCCTGCCCTGAAACGTCGGCTTTGATCTGCATCCACCGGCGGTTGCGCGTGCCGCCACCAATAGCGATGATTCGTTCTGCTTCCATACCGAGTAATTCTTTGCCAGCCGCAGCGCGGATATGTTCCATTTCGTAGGCTGTGCCTTCGAGCACGGCCTTGTATATATCTGCGCGGGTGTGATACGCACGCAGCCCAATCAATGCACCACGCGCCAGCGGGTCTGCGTGAGGCGCGCCACTGCCGTTGAGGTACGGTAAAAAGATGATTTCTCCAGGTTCATCCGGCAGAGCTTCTGCCAGCCGGTTCAACGCTTCGTAGGTAATCGGGGGATCTCCACCCAGTATACCACGCAGCCACTCCACGCTTCCGCCAGACGTGGAAAGCGAGCCCATCCAATACATCATCCCTGGGATAACATGGCAGCCGTAGAGCAGCCCAATGCGCTCGTCATCCTCGGTCAACGGGCGGCTGGAGAAGGCCCCCACCAGCGCCTCAGCAGTACCCATCGAATCGAGCAGCGGCCCGGGGCGCGTGACCCCAGCGGCAAGCGCGGCGCAAACGTGATCGTGCCCGGCAACCGTCACCGGAATGCCAGAGGGCAGCCCACACAATCGCGCAGCAGGCTCCGCCAGATATCCCATGATGCTGCCGGCCTGCAAGGCACGCGGGAAGAGCCCGTATGGCAGGCGAAAATCTGCCAGCCACGCCTCGTTCCACACGCGAGCGGAAATATCAAAGCCAAGGGTGCGCCCGGCAAGCGAGAAATCGGTCGCTGCTTCACCTGTCAGCAAGTAGAGGAGGAAATCGGCAGCAGAAAGCCACGTTCGCCCAGCCAGCGGCACACTTTGAACGTCGCGCAGCCACAGCAACTTTGCCAGCGGGTTCTTGAAGTTGGCGGCGATACCGCTCCAGCGCAGGCCATCGGGGAAGTTTTCGGCGGAACGGGTGATGTAATCGACCTGCCCTTCCGCGCCGCGGTGGAACCAGGGCAGCAGCGGGGTGACAAACTGCCCGCTCGCCCGGTCCAGCAGCAGCCCCGTCTCGGCCATGCTGGCGATACCCACGCCCGCGACGGTGGCAGGGTCATCATCGACCAACACTTCGCGGATCAGCCGGAAGACGGACTCTCCAGCCCAGGCAGGGTCGATCACCGGCCCGCCCTCCTGCTGCATCAGCGCCACGTCGACCGCGGCAGAGCGCAGCAGCGAAAAATCACTGTCAAACAACCCGGCCTTGAGGTGAGTCGAGCCAAAATCAACGGCCAGGAATTTTTCTTGCAGGTTCATGAGAAATCCACAAAATCAGGCATTACCGCGGATTGGTTTACGACATCTCCACTTTCTGCAATGTCGCGCTGTACGTCTTCCAGACTTCGATCAACCGCTGCACATCTTCTTCCTCCAGCGGCTCGCGCGTGTTATCCAGGTGGGTGGCAAAGTATAATGCTGGAACACCCAGGCGGGGCTGAAGTTCCAGGTAGGCACGCCAGGATTTCCGGTCAGTCATCGGCCAGTTGTCGGTATCGATCAGCGCGGATGGGCAGGCAATGGCGGCCACCCGCTGGCGGTGTATCATCGCGGCACAGATATCTTTCCCTATATTGATATCATTCAACCGGATCATATCCACCACGTCAGCGAGGTAAGGATGCGGCGTGTGCGCAATTACCAGTGCATCGGGCTTCACCTTTTTGGCCTCATCGTAGACGATCCACAGGTATTGGCGCATCAGCTCCAGGCCCCACGCGCTGCCGTAGCGGGTCAGCGAAGGGCTGGCAGGAGCGCGCGCGGAAAAGTCGATCTTGAAGCCATCCGCATCGTAGCCATTGGGGGACAGCATGGTGCGAATGGATTCGCGCAGGCAGGCTTCAAAAGCCGGGTTGGTGGGATCTAGCGCCACCGGATGGCCGGCGGTGTTGCGCACGCACATGGAGGGCGCAATGCCTTCCGGATCCCAGAACTTCAGCCACAACAGTACGTGACGGTCTTGCGCATGCTGCTGGCGGATGAAACCGGGTAGATCGGGCCACTTTTGCAGATCCACATCATTGAAGCCGTAGGTACGCTGCCATTTGTCGTCGATCACCACTGTGCCGGGGAAAATACCCCGCTCTTCCAGGGCCGCGAGAAAGCCCTCGTAGTTCACCTGGGTGGCGTGATCGGGCGCGCGCCCGCCATTGATGGATGACAGATAGCACTGCGAGCCCCAGCCGCAGTAGATCGGGCGGCTCCACCATTCGGGGATAGGCGTACCACGGCGGTCAGGCGCGTACTGCTTGCGGCGCAGTGAATCGGCATGGTCGGAGAGCACGGCGTAGGCATCTACGCCAAAATTGATTTCAATGGAAGGCAGGCGCAGCCGGTGTTCTACGCGCGTCTGGCCCTCGTAGGAGAGCGAAAGATAGAACGCGTTGTCGCGCCCGTGGTAGCGGTACGCCGAATACTGGTTCTGCCCAGGTGGGCAGGCAACGCCAAGCCCCAACCAGGCTGCTTCGTGTTCAAAGGCATAGCAGAAAGGCGGCGGGGTGAAGAACCAATCGTCGCGTCCTGGCAGCGGCACACCAATCATATCGATCATCAGGTTGGTGGATGGCGAATGATAGGCCTGTTCGCTGGTGTTCGGCTCCGGGGTAAACGCCTGCTGGAAGCGCTGCCCGGACCAGAAAAATCCTGAACCCCAGCGCAGAAAGGCCGAGCAGTAACCACCGAAGTAATTCACATCGGTAAGGTTGCCCTGGCCCTCTACCTCGATCTGGTAGATGATGCGGTCGGCATAGCAGAGGATCTCCACGTGCTTGCGCCGCCAGATCGGGCTGAGAATATGCGTGTAGAGGATGACACAGTCCTCACGAATCTCGATCTGCCAGGGGTCAATGGCGGCGGCTTCATCTTGCCCGATGGTCGAGTTGACCGAAGACGGGTAGAACAGATCCATCATCGTTTTGCCGTCGGTATCTTTAACACACACAAAAGGCCGGTCGGTGGGAACATCGACCGAGTACATAGCGGCAAAGATCTGTTTTGTGTCGGCGTTGTAGGTAACGGTGCGGGCAGGCATTCATCCCCCTAAGACTGTACAGGGTAAAAGAAAACGATAATGGGTATTGGATAAAAAGAACCACTACAAAACTTTATTTTATTGATTCAATCAAGTTATAATAGGAGTATAGCACCGCCAAACCACAGCGTCAATCAATTGTGAGGGGTTTATTACCGGATTAGTAGTATAAATTCGACGAAACCGGTTGGAAAGCCCTCACCTTGCGATTTTGAAAAGCTCTGCGTCTGTGTGTTTGCGAAAGCAATGCCACAATGAAGTTGTAGAAGTTTGACAACCAGGGGTTGGGATGCTATAGTTCAGCCGTCCTGGTTCCTGTAAAAGTGTTTTGGCGATCTTCACCGTGACGGTCGGAAAGGCGCGCACGGAGAGGCTGAAGTTCTGCTGTGGTGAGGTCAGATATGAGTATGTTTTCAACGCTGATGGAATCGACCGGCTATAATCAGACGGACATCCGCCTCTATAACCTGGGCGTCATTTTCCGCACGATCCGCGAGGCAAAGAATATCTCGCGCGCCGAGCTGGCAAAGGTCACCGGGTTGAACCCGGCGACCATCACGCATATCGTCCGCGAGCTGATCGAGCACGGGCTAATCGAGCAGGCAGGCAGCAACGAATCGCGCAGCGGTCGGCCTTCCGTGCAGCTACGGGTGCGCTCGCAGGCCGGTTACGTGATCGCCGTGCACCTCGACCGCTACTTTATGCGTGGGATGATCACGAATTTGGGGTTGGAAGAATGCACGCGCTCCGAGGTACTGGCCCTGCCCTCCTCCAGCCCCAGCCAGATTAACATCGCCACGCTAATTCAGCTCATCGAAAACCTGATCGCCGATTCGGGTATTTCGCGCGAGAAGTTCTTCGGCATTGGCATCTGCGCGCCCGGCCCACTGGACGCGCAACATGGCGTGCTCTTCTCACCGCCCAACTTCCCCGGCTGGCCCCGACTACCCCTCCGGCAGATACTGGAAGACCACTTCCACCTGAAAACCTACCTCGACCAGGATGCGAACGCCTGCGCTCTGGCGGAAAAGATGTTTGGCGGCATGCGCGAGGCACAGAACTTCGTCTTCCTGCTGGCCGATGGCGGCCTGGGTGGTGGAATCTTCGTTCACGGCAACATTTACCGCGGCAGCAGCAACACCGCGGGCGAAATTGGCCACACCACCATTGCCCTGGATGGTCCGCAGTGTTCGTGCGGCAATACCGGCTGCCTGGAACTGTACGCATCGCCCCACGCAGTAGAACAATATGTGGCCGCCCGATTAGGATCCAACAGTCACAGCGACTGGTTCCCCACGCCCGACAGCATTACCTTTGAGAGGATCACCGAGGCAGCCCGGGCGGATCACCCGCTTTGCAAAGAAGGCCTGAACCGGATGGCCTCTGCGCTGGCAGCAGGCATGGTCAACGTGGTCAACGCATTTGACCCCGATGCCATCGTGATCGGCGGAAAGATCGCCCTGGCGCAAGACATCATCCGCCCGGTGATCGAAGAGACGATCCAAAAGCGCACGCTGAACGGCAGCACCGCCCCGGTGCCAGTATGCTTTACCGCACTCGGCCAGGAAGTGCAGATCGTGGGCGCGTTCTCGCTGGTGCTGCGGGAATTATTCCAGAACCCGGCCCTGCCGAGAGAGGGTGTACGGTAGGAGAGTTGCCGATCTGGCCGCGGCTTCAGCCGCCAAGCACGGTGTATGCTAAAACAGCAGCCGCAGCCCCACCAGCGCCAGATCCGGTTCGACTACGTCGATGGATGGCGTTTCCGGCGCGATCATTTCGGCCAGGCCCCCAGTGGCTACCACCTTTGCGTTCCCGCCCAGTTCGGCCTGGATGCGTTTGACCAGCCCCTCCACCAACCCGGCGAAGCCAAATACCAGACCCGATTGCAGCGAGGTGATGGTGTTCTTGCCGACCGCAACCGCGGGACGGTGCAGCGCCACCTGGGGCAGCGTGGCCGTGGCGCGAAAGAGCGATTCGCCGCTGGAGATGATGCCCGGGGCGATCGCCACGCCTTCCAGGTCGCCCTGCGCGGAGACGGCCACAAAGGTGGTCGCCGTGCCAAAGCTGATCACGATCACCGGCGCGCCGTAGAGGTGGCGGGCGGCGATGGCATTGACCACCAGGTCCGAGCCGACCTCGGCGGGGTAGTCGGTATTGACCTTCATCCCCGTTATTGTCGCGGGGCTGACGATCATCGGCTGCTGTTTGAGATAACGCTCGGAAAGCTCCTCAAAAACGCCGGTAAGCGCGGGCACCACGGACGAAATCGCGCAGCCGGTGATTTTGGAAGTGGTCAGCCCTTCCGTTTCGAGAAGGCTGAGCAGCAGCATGGCGTATTCGTCCGCCAGCCGGTCGCGCACGGTGGCGATGCGCCAGCGGGCGCGCATAGTCTCGCCTTCAAACAGGCCGAGTTTGATGTTGGTGTTGCCAATATCAACGGTAAGCAGCATAAGCTTCTCTCCTGTCATTCTGTTTTATCATGCGGGAAAGTTCCACCAACTGTTCTTCCAAACCTTCCCTATCTTTGAAGTATTCGAGCGTTACCAACTGTACAGGGGTATGCGCCATTGCCCATTCAAGCAGCCTGTAATCTTCGTCTTGCATAACTGCGTGCTGGTCTATTAAAATCCCATCCTGCCTGTGCGTGGGGCCGCTGGTGTGGATTTCAACTACCCGATCAAGGGGAAGTTGCTGGAGATATTCCGTGGTCTCCATGCCAAGTGCTTCTGCGGCAATTCGAGCATGGGGTAAATCTAGCAGAAGCCCACAATCGGTTTTCTCAATCACTTCTCGAATCAGGTCTGGATGCTTGAAATGTTTATAAACCCGTCGCGGTTCCACCGGCATATTTTCCAGAAGCAGCGGGATTTGATGGTGTTCCGCCTTTAAACGCTTCGCTCTGCGTATAAACCTTGGGAGCAACCATTTAATGGGAGGAGGCGGCAGGTGAATGTCATAGCGCAGCGACAACCATACCCAACCAAGCGGTAAGAGCGAGATATGCGTTGAAAACCATTTCGCGCGAGTAAGGCGAAGTATTTCTGAAAGCTGCGAGCGAGCGCCGGGCAGCAGTGATACCCGGTCGGCTAAGTTGGAACCGTGGAAATACGTTGTGTAGCCGGTAAGTTGCGGCAGGATACTTGAAAGAAGCGAAGGGGATTGCCAAAGCGTAAACTCAATGGCATCTAGCGCAATCTTCTGCCCGAGCAGCGATTGCAGGTGATGGGAGTAAACCGCAGCAAGTTGAGGCATTCCAGTTGGTCCCCTTTTGGGTTGGCAAAAAATCATCAGATCTGGAAAATCACAGTCCCCAGAACAGTTTCATACCAACCAACAGCATTACAAAGCAGATTAGCGTCAGCCGCCAGCCGATGTGGAAAAAGTCGCTGAAGCGGTAGTTGGCCGGGGCAATCATCAGCACATTGACCGGGTGCGAAAGGGGAGTGAGGAACGAAGCCGAGCAGCCAATGGCGCATGCCACCGCCACCGCCTGGGGGTTCGCGCCCATGGCTATCGCCGCGCTGATCACGATAGGCCCGGTGACCAGAGCCGTCACCTGCCCGCCCATCACCTGAGTCAGAAGCGAGGAGATCAGGTAGGCGCCAGCCGCCAGCCCCGGCGGACCAATAGGGTGCACAATCCGCAGCACCCAATCGCCAACCAGTTCGGCCAGCCCGGTCGCTACCATCGCCAAACTGACAGAGTACATGCCCGCCACCAGGAAGATCACTTGCCATTCTATCGCGCGGTAAGCCTCCTCGGTGCGCATCACCCCAGTGAGCAGCAGCACCAGCGCACCCAACAGCATTGCCAGGTAGACGGGCATTCCCAGCACCGAAAGTGCGATCGAGCCCAGGATCACCAGGACTGAGATCAGCCCATTGCGGCGGTCTACCGGCTGGTCGCTCAAACTGGGCTCCAAGACAATGAAATCTGGGTCTTTCGCCAGGCGCTGCATCTGCGGCTGCGCGCCGACGATCAGCAGCGAATCACCCACTTCTAGTGAAAAATCGGCCACATTGGTACGGTAGCTGCGATTTTTCCGCCACAGCGCCACGGCAGTCACACCGTACAGCTTGCGGAAATTGAGCTCTTTGAGCGTTTTACCGATGGCGCGGGAGAACGGCCCAGGCATTACTTCCTCCAGCATCACGCCGCGTGGACTAATGTGCCTGCCCTTGCTCTCGCGGCCCACGGTTACGCCATAGTCGCGCAGTTGATTCACACGCTCTTCGCGCCCCACCACCAACAGCACGTCCCCCGGGCGGATCACCATCTCTGGAGATGGCGAAAAAAAGGTCTGCTGATCGTGCAGCACCGCGGCCACGGTGATACCAAACTTTTGACCCAACTCCGCCTGCGCCAGAGACTTCCATCCCAGGGTCGAGCTCGCAGGAACGCGCACCTCCCACAACCGCTCGCCCAATTCGTAGCGATCTTCGAGCTGGCTGCCGGTGGGGCGGGTCAACATCTGCTCGGCGGGCGGAACCCGATCGGGCAGGACACGCTTGCCAAACAGCCAGAAGAACAGCAGCCCGGCCAGCACCAGCAGCCCGCCGGTGGGGGTGAAATCGAGAATGCCCAGCGGTTCCTGCGGAGGGTTGGCAATGGGCAGCAGGTCGCTGACGATGATATTGGCAGTGGTGAAGTACGTGGCCGCCCCGCCCAGCATCGAACCATACGCCACCGGGATCAACAGTTTGCTGGGCCGCACGCCGGTGAGCCGGCTGGCTTCCATCGCGCCTGGCAGCAGCAGCGCCCCGGCGGCGACATTGTTCATCACTAATGAAAGGAATGCCGAAGTTCCGGCAAACAGGGTGAGCAGGCGCGATTCAGACGTTCCGCCAATCGCCAGCAGCCGCTGCACCAGCCAGCGCGTGATGCCCGTCTTGTCGAGCGCGCGGGTGACGATGAACAGGCCAATGAGCGTGATCACCACAGGCTGGCTGAACCCGCTCACCGCGCGGGCCGAATCTCCGGGGGTATTCGCCGGACCGATGATCCCGATGCCCACATACTGCGCTACCGCCAGCGCCGCGGCGATCACCAACGCGGCGATATCCGTGCGCATTATCCCCCTGACAACTAACATCAGCGGGACTACGACGATTACGAGCAGGAGGATCTGCGGAAAGGTCATCGCCTCATTGTCTACACCCCCACGCTGTGATCACAGCGTGGGGGTGTAGGTGGAGAATTTACTTTACCGGTTCGAAACGGGCCTGGAAGAAGCGCAGATACTTCGGCTCGTAGACCATGCGCAGGCCGCACGCCTTCTGGCGCTGTTCCCACACCGCCAGCACGGACTCAGCCGTCACATCCATGTGCGCCTGGGTATACACGCGGCGCGGGATGGTCAGGCGCACCAACTCCAGCTTGGGGTAGCGGTGCTGGCCAGTCTTCGGGTCGCGCCCGGCGCTGACGACGCCGCGCTCCATCGCGCGGATACCCGAGTCGAGGTATAGTTCCGCCGCCAGCGTCTGCGCGGGAAACAGATCTTGCGGCAACTGCGGGTAGAAGGCTTTGGCGTCCAGGAAAACAGCGTGACCGCCCACCGGCAGAACGATCGGCACGCCCCACTCGGTCAACAGGTCGCCCAGGTATTCCACTTGCCCGATGCGCGCGCGGATGTGGTCATCCATCACCGATTCTTCAATACCGCGGGCCATCGCTTCCATATCGCGCCCGGCCATGCCACCATAGGTGTGCAGGCCCTCGTAGACTACCACCATATTGCGGGCTTCTTCAAACACGTCAAATTCGTTGAGCGCCAGCCAGCCGCCGATGTTCACCAGCGCGTCTTTCTTGCCGCTCATCGTGCAGCCATCGGAATAGCTGCACATCTCCAGCAGGATTTCGGCCACGGTCTTGTTGGCGTAACCTTCTTCGCGCACCTTGATGAACCAGGCGTTTTCGACCGCTCGGGTGGCATCGAAGATCACGCGGATGCCGTAGCGCTGAGTCAGCTCGCGGACGGCGCGCAAATTCGCCATCGAAACAGGCTGGCCACCTGCCATGTTCACCGTCACCCCCACAGTTACATAGGGGATCTTCTCAGGGCCGACGCGCTTGATCAATTCCTCGAGCTTGTTCAGGTCAACGTTGCCTTTGAAGGGGTGCAGGTTGGATGGATCGTGCGCCTCATCGATGATCACGTCCACAAAGGTGCCGCCCGCCATTTCCTGATGCAGGCGTGTTGTGGTGAAGTACATGTTCCCAGGGACGAAATCACCATCTTTAATCAGAATCTGCGAGATCAGATTTTCCGCGCCGCGGCCCTGGTGCGTAGGCACGAGATACTTGTAGCCATAGTACTTCTGAACATTTTCTTCCAGGTGGTAGTAGTTCTGCGACCCGGCATACGCCTCGTCGCCCAGCATCATGCCCGCCCACTGGTAATCAGACATGGCGCTGGTGCCCGAATCGGTCAGCAAGTCGATGTAAACGTCTGCGGAATGGAGCAAAAACGTGTTGTACCCCGCCTCGGCAATTGCCTTCTGGCGATATTCACGGGTTGTCATGCGGATGGGCTCAACCACTTTAATTTTGTAGGGTTCTGCCCACGAACGCCGACCGCGCTGCTGCCCTGCCGTCACACTTCGCTGATCATCAGTCATTGATTATCCTCCTGAGATATGTACCTTCATTTTACTCGATCCACAGAAAATGAGATCTTTAGGAATTGGAGGTCTCTGGGATTCAGCGTGGTTTTCGAGGAGCCAGAAAATACCTGTTCACCGTTCGGATGATTCTCTGCTATAACATGGCTATTCATCAATGCGGCTTGTCACGGCAAGTCGCATAAAACGCAGGAAGGCCTCATGACTCCAGAAATTCGCCGCCCGCTGTTTCACTTCACCCCGCCCGCCCACTGGATCAATGATCCGAATGGGCTAATCTACCACGAAGGGGAGTATCACCTCTTCTACCAGTACTACCCGGAGGGTCTCGTTTGGGGGCCGATGCACTGGGGCCATGCCATCAGCCGTGATTTGATCGCCTGGGAGCACCTGCCCATCGCGCTCTACCCCGACGCAATCGGGATGATCTTTTCCGGCAGCGCGGTGATCGATACAGACAACACTGCCGGGTTCGGCGCGGGCGCAATGGTGGCGATCTTCACGCACCACACCGAACAGGGGCAGGCGCAGAGCCTGGCATTTAGCGCCGACCGGGGCCGCACCTGGGAGAAGTATGCCGGTAACCCGGTGATCCCGCTGATCGAAGGCAAGCCGGATATCCGCGACCCCAAGGTGATCTGGCACGAGCCGACCGCGCAGTGGGTGATGGTGCTGGCAGTAATGACCGAGATATGGTTTTACACCTCGCCAGATCTTAAGCAGTGGACCAAGTCCGGCACATTCGGCGCGGAACATGGCTCGCACGGTGGAATCTGGGAGACGCCCGACTTGTTCGAGATAGAGGTGGAAGGCGAATCAACGCGCGTTTGGGTGCTGACGGTTGGCGTGCAGAGCGACGCACCTGCGGGCGGCAGCGGCACGCAGTACTTCATCGGCAGCTTTGACGGCAGCACCTTCCACTGCGCGGATACTGCCGAGGAGATTCGCTGGGCCGATTACGGCGCGGATTTCTACGCCGCGCAGTCTTGGTCTCCGCCCGCCGGAGAGCGGCGAACCTGGCTGGCGTGGATGAGCAATTGGGCGTATGCCCGCGAGTTTCCGGCAAGCCAATGGCGCGGATCGATGAGCCTGCCGCGCGAAATGCTTTTGGTGCGCCAGGGCGGTGAGATCGTGCTGGTGCAGCGCCCCACCCCGCAGTTCGCCACCCTGCGCGGGGATACCCGGCGCATGGAAGCACAAGATTTGGGCGATGATGGCGTAGAAATCCCGCTGGCGTGCATCCCAATGGATATTACCGCTGTATTCCGTGCTGAGCAGCCCGGCGCGAGCTTCACCATTGAATTTCACAGCGAAGACGGCGCGGATCTGACGATCAGCGGTGATTTTGCCCGCCAGATCCTACGCGTCTGGCGCAGGGGACTGCCCCAACTACAAGGCTTTGACCAGCCTCACGAGGCTCCACTGCCGGGGGGTGGGAAGTCCGCCCGGCTGCGCATCCTCATCGATCACGGCTCGGCAGAAATCTTCGCCCAGGATGGGCAGGTGGTGCTCACCGAACAGGTGTTGTGGGGAGACGGATCGCGGGAGATGGTACTCTCTTCACAGAGTGGGGTTCGGGCGGAGAAGCTTGAAATTGCACCTCTCGCAAGCTGTGGGGAAGCGGACTGATTCTGTCCGCTCCCATCACACGCAGCAGCTACTTGATCAATACGTCCGCGATTTTACCAACCGGCAGCCAGTCGTCCATGTTGCCATAGGCGCTGCGGTCAATGGCAAAAGGCGCTACCGGGCACACCGCGCCTACGCGCACCAACACCAGGTAACGCTTGCCCGCCCAGCGCTTCAACTGTGCCGGGGTAAGCTGTAAATCCGATTGGTATTTTTCGACCATCTGTCGCGACTCTTCTTCACTCAGTTTATCCGAGTGAATCGTATCGATCACTTCTGCCTCAGCACGCACCAGCCCTTCCCCATTGTTCCGGATGAAGAACAGCCGGTCGCCGATATTCACACGACCGTGAGGCAGCTTGCGACCTGCCGCCCCACGGATGATCATATGCTTTTTGCCATCCAGCAGCAGAGAAAGCTCGTCTTCTTTCGCATCTACATACACGACATGATCCATGCTTTGCCTCCTACGCAAACCAGGCCGAAACCGAACAGTTTTTTCAACATAGTATCCCTGCGGCTTGCCATATCGAACGGCTAAGGGACTTCTCCAACAAAATGTGACGCACGTTTGAATACTTCTCTATCATAGGGTTGAAACTCGACCGAGACAACCTGCAAAATGTCAGCCCCGCGCACCTTCTAACGGATAAATCCACTACTGGTCAAAAGCATAGGTGCGTTTTAATGGGCGATATCACAATAAATTGCATGTAACTTTTTTGAACTACCATCATCTAACGTTGTAGATGGAGTGATCCAGACCCTTTGATATCATGAAACTGATTATTGTTTCGGAGGAGAAACAGATGAATGCACCCGTACATGTGACAGATCAGGCATTTGAGAAGGTTGTAATGCAGTCGACTCTGCCTGTGGTTGTTGATTTTTGGGCCCCGTGGTGCGGACCGTGCCGCATGGTAGCCCCCACGCTCGATAAACTCGCCAAGGAGCACGAAGAGAAGCTTTTGATTGCCAAAGTGAACACTGACGAGAACCCCGAGTGGGCCATGCGCTTTGGCGTGCAGGGCATCCCGACGATGCTGTTTATCGCCAATGGCAAGGTTGTGCATACCCAGGTCGGCGCGCTGCCCGAGCCTTCGCTGCGGCAGTTGTTCAACGAGTTCCTGCGCGTGGTCGGAGAAGCACAGAAGGCGTAATCTCCGATCGTCTGCCAGAGTAAACGTTTTTACAACCACCTTGACGGGTGGTTGTTCCTTAATGGATACCTTCCGTATCGTTGCTGCGTCGTCGACTTCGACGACGCAGCAACGATACGAAGTACGAGTAGCTATTAAAAGCTGGTTTTGAAAACGCGAAGCGTTTTCAAAACCAGCTTTTATCATATCAGGCGGGCGTAGCCCGCGCTGTGAGAATACACAGGTCACTTTTTACGCCCTTCTGCATCAAAGTTAGCGGGCGTGAAGACAAAAGCGCGCCATACGGATAGAAAGCAACAGGGAGGAAGTGGAACGATGGATCTGATCAGAAAAATGTTTGGCAGCCCGGTCGCCGGGGTCAGCGCGCAGGAAGCGAAATCGCGAATGGGGCAAAAGAACAAACCCTACTTGCTGGACGTGCGCCAGCCGGAAGAATATCGCAGCGAGCGTATCCAGGGGGCAAAGCTCATCCCACTAGGTGAATTGGAAAAGCGCATGCACGAGCTGCCCAAGAATCAGGAAATCATCTGCATATGCCGCTCGGGCAACCGCAGCGGTACGGCAGCCCGCAGGCTTACCGAAGCCGGGTATACCGTCTCCAACCTCAATGGGGGTATGATCGCCTGGATACGCGCCGGGCTGCCAGTAAAGAAGGGCAGCGCGTGACTCTGGAGAGCATCCTGCTCAACCTGGTGCTGGGGTTTGTGATCGGGCTGGCGTTGGGCCTGCTGGGCGGCGGCGGTTCGATACTCACTGTCCCGGCGCTGGTGTACCTTGTTGGGCAGTCGCCGCAAGCAGCAGTGACAACCTCGCTCGCCATTGTGGGAACCAACAGCATCTTCGGGGCCATGTTCCACATGCGCGGTGGTACGTTGAACTGGCGGGTCGCCCTGCTTTTTGGCGGTGTAGGCATGATCGTAGCGTATCTTTCGGCCGGCATCTCCAAAAATCTGCCTGCGGCGCTGCTGATGGTGCTGTTCGCTATGCTCATGCTGCTGATTGGGATCATGATGCTCTTTCAAAAGCGCAGCGTGCCCGAACCAGAGCTTATAGCAGCCGAGCCGGAGCACCCGCGCCTGTGGATGGTGCTGGCGTCTGGCGCTGCAGTTGGCCTGCTAACGGGAATTCTGGGGGTCGGCGGCGGCTTTTTGATCGTGCCCGCGCTGGTGATGCTGCTGGGGCTGCCCATTGCGCAGGCTGTGGGCACGTCGCTGGCCGTCATCGCGGCAAACAGCCTCGCCGGGCTGCTGGGTCACCTGGGCGGGCCGATTGACTTGTGGGTGACGGTTCTTTTCGCCGCAGCGGGGATTAACGGCACGTTTGTTGGCGCGCGGCTGGCAAAGCGCGTACCCGCGCATCGCATACGGCAGGCATTTGCCGTGATGGTAATTGTATTGGCCTTTTTTCTCATGATTGATAACGCGCCAAAGCTAATGGCATGAACGCCAGCACGAGCGGCGTGCGCAAAATGCTGGATGGACTTCGTTGGCCACATACAAACGGTACGAAGTAAGAATATCGAAATGTTCTGGAGGGAATGAAATGTTTGTACAGCAGTTTTTTGTCGACGGCCTGGGGTGCGCCTCGTATCTCGTAGGTTGCGAGGCAAAGGGAATTGCGGCAGTGGTCGACCCCGACCGCGACGTCAAGAAATATATCGAAGCGGCGCAGGCGCGCGGCTTGCGGATTACGCACATCATCGAGACGCATCTGCACGCGGACCACGTCTCGGGCAACACAGACCTGGCACAACGAACCGGGGCGGATATCTACATCCACGAAGCGGCAGGGGCAGCGTTCGATCATAAGACGCTGAAAGATGGCGATAGTATCGAACTGGGCGGGGCGCGAATTGCCGTACGTCATACCCCCGGGCACACACCCGAGAGCGTTACGCTTTTGGTAAGCGATACCACGCGATCTGACCAGCCCTGGATGGCGCTGACCGGCGACCTGCTGTTCGTCGGGGATATTGGCCGCCCGGACTTGGTAGGCATGGAAGCGGCGCGCGGGTTGGCCGGTCATCTCTACGAAAGCCTGTTCAACAATGTCCTCAAAGAAGGCGACCACTTGATGATCTACCCTGGGCATGGGGCCGGTTCGCTGTGTGGTCGCTCGATTGGCAGCGTTCGCTCCACCACGCTTGGCTATGAAAAGCAGTTCAACCCGGCGCTGGAGCCGCGCGATAAGACCGATTTTGTAGAATACATGACCACCAATTTGCCCGAGCAGCCAGGCAACCACCGGCGTATAAAAACGATGAACCGCAAAGGACCGAGACCGCTGGGCGAAGTAACCCCTACCCCCATCTCGGTATACGACTCGATCCCCCACTTCCGGCGGGGAGCCGCCATGCTCGATACGCGCCCGAAGGCTGAGTTTGTCGCCAAACACGTTAAGGGCGCGGTGAATCTGCCTGCCGACGACCAGTTGAGCAACCGGGTCGGGTTTGTACTGCCGCCGGATGTGCCGCTGATCCTGCTTGTGCAAGATGAAAACGAATATCGCCAGGTTGTATTCAGCCTTGCCCGGGTAGGGTACGACAATGTGATCGGCTACCTGGCGGATGGCATCCGCGGATGGGAGGCCCTGGGCCTGCCTATCACCAGCGGCGACGTAGAAGATATCCGCCCTGCCGATCTGGAGTCGATGCTGGTTTCGGAAGAGCCACCGGTGATTCTGGATGTGCGCGAACCGTGGGAATACCAGATGGGACACGTTTCTGGCGCGGTGCTCATCCCACTGGGCCAGCTTGCCGGGCGCGTCGCGGAACTGGACCCCGAACAGCCGGTCGCGGTGATCTGCCAATCGGGCAGCCGCAGCCAGTCGGCGGCTGCGCTGTTGGGCCAAAAGGGCTTCAAGAAGGTATATAACGTGCTGGGGGGTATGTCTGCCTGGCAGATGCACGGGCTCGCGATGGCGCAATAGCCGGAACGTAGGATCACAACAGAAAATCTGGGGCTGTCCGAACGTATGCTTCGGACAGCCCCGAACGAGCTTATGGTTGCTTAGCCGCTGCCTAGTGGGTGATCAGCGGCAGCATGATCTTGTACTCGGCGGCTTTGATGGTGAATTGCGCCGTGTAATAGCTGATATCGTAGTTGCTCAGCACATTGGTAGGTCTGAGCGTAGCGCTGATGGTATACGGGCTGCCGTCCACCGTCTCACCGCTGGTGCGGGTGTAGACTGCCGTGACACCGTCATTGGCCAGGAAACCGGTTAGCGTGCCGGTAAGTTCGGGGTCTTCCTCGCCGACAGTCTTGCTGGCGGCATTGGGCCGCACGGAAGCCGCCTTGGGCTCGATGGTGAGGCTGGAGCCCTGGTAGGTCAATGTGTAGTTATCACTTGCCTCCAGTGTACCCTGCCGGATGGCATAGGTTCCTACGTTCTCACCTGAAGCGCGCGTCAGGGAACCGCTGAGCGTGTCATTCCCCACTAGCGAACCTGTGGTGATATCGTACGTCATCGCCGGGTCGTTCTGTCCGTAGATCTTGCTCTTGGCATCTGCAGTTACAGTGATCGGCTTGCGCGTGATGGTGAAGTTTGCCGGAACGAATACGATGTTATATTCACTGCCTGCCGAAAGGCTGCCCTGGGTGATGGCGTAGCTGCCCACATTCTCACCCCCGGCTCTGCCCAGTTTCCCGGTCATACTGACCGAAGAATCGGACACGGTATAGGTGAAGACCGGATCCAATGCTCCATAAACCTTGTTTTGCCCCTGAGCAACTGTTACGGTGATGCTCTTTGTGGCAATCGTGAAGGTGCCGGAGACAAAGGTTACTGCGTAGTTGCTGCTGAGAGCCAGGTCGCCCTGCTGGATCTCATACGTCCCAACGCTTTCACCCGGCTCGCGCTCCAGCGCGCCAGTGAACTTGTCTGTAAAGGCCAGCGCCGGGTTGACGGTGTAGGTCAATGCAGGGTCGCTCGACCCGGCCACTTTGGATTTGTTATCCGCAGTGACGGTAACCGGGCGGGCGGTGATGGTGAGGTTAGCGCCCTGGAATGTGAGGTTGTAGTTGTCGCCCGCCGTCAGCGAACCCTTCTGGATAGGGTAGGTGCCCACATCCTCGCCCGCTGCGCGCGTCAACGCACCCTCGAGCGCATCATCCCCGACTAGAGCGTCCGCGGGGACACTATACGTCAATGCAGGATCACCATAACCATACACTTTGCTCTTGGCATCCGCAGTGACGGTGATCGGCTTGGGCGTGATGGTGAGGTTGGCTCCCTGGAAGGTGAGGGTATAGTTATCACCCGCCGTCAGCGAACCCTTCTGGATGGCGTAAGAGCCAACATTCTCACCTGCCACCCTGCTGAGCGCACCGTTGAGCTTATCGCTGCCCACCAATGCATTGGTGGGAACCGTGTACGTCAGTGCTGGGTCATTGGCGCCATACACTTTACTCTTCGCATCCGCGGTGACGGTGATAGGCTTGGGCGTGATGGTGAAGTCTGCCGGAACGAGAATGATGTTGTAGTCAGCACCCGCCGATAGACTGCCTTTGTTGATAGCGTAGCTGCCCACGTTCTCGCCGGCGGCTCTGTCTAGTTTCCCAGTCAATGGGACATTCGGAGAGACCGTATAGGTCAGTGTTGGGTCGTTCGCACCATAGACTTTGCCCAGCCCCTGGTTGACCGTCACTGTGATATTTTGAACAGTGATCGTAAAGGTGCCGGGAACGAAGGTCAATACGTAATTGCTGCTCAAGGCCAGGTTGCCACGTTGGATCTCATACGTTCCGACACCTTCACCGGCTTCACGCTCTAGCGCGCCGGTGAATTTATCCGAGAAGGCCAGTGCCGGATTGACCGTGTAGGTCAGTTCGGGGTCGCTTGTTCCAACCACTTTGGACTTATTGTCTGCGGTGACGGTGACCGGCCGGGTGGTGATGGTCAGATTGGCACCCTGGAAGGTAAGGTTGTAGTTGCTGCCTGCTGTGAGCGAACCCTTCTGGATGGCGTAGGCACCTACGTTCTCGCCAGATTCGCGCGTCAAAGCGCCGGTGATCGTATCATTACCGACCAGCGCACCCGTGGTTACGGCGTATGTCAGTGCCGGATCGTTCTGGCCGTAGACCTTGCTCTTCGCATCCGCGGTAACGGTAATGGGCTTGGGAGAGATGGTGAAATTCGCCGACACAAAGACGATGCGGTAGCCCGCGCCTGCGGTGAGGCTGCCCTTGTTGATGGCATAGCTGCCCGCATTCTCACCCGCGGCTCTGCTCGGGGCCCCAGTCAGCGGAACATTTGGCGTGGCTGTATAGGTCAGCGCCGGGTCGTTCTCTCCGTAGACTTTGCCCTGCCCGGAGTTGGCGGTCACTGTCACGGTCTGTGCGGCGCTCGCCTCTTCTTGCAGCATAAACACGCCGTAGGCGTACACCCGCGGGATCTGCGGGTCATGCGGCTGCGCACGCACGGTAAAACTGCCCTGCGCATTGGGCTGGATGTTGGTCCAGCGCGCCACGTAGCCGTTGGTGGTGTTCTCACCTGTGCAGAAATAGACGGAGTGCTCGTTCACCACGCCAACCCCTGCTGTGCTGGCATTGGTCGCAGACGCCATATTCATGATGGTGTAGCGGGTAAACCGGTTGGTATAGGCAGGATCGCCGTCCGAGCCGCCTGCCCGGTTCACGCTGGTAGCAAAGGTGTAGGTTTTGTTCGGATCGAGCCCGTTGAAGACCAAATCCGCGGTGAAATCGGTCGGGTCCTCAACATTTGCCATAATCGCGCCGGTCATGTCTGCCCGGCCGTTGAAAGTCTCGTAGGCGTCGGTGCCGGCGTTCGGCATCTCCCCTTCGCCCGATAGATCGTACAGCTCGCCCGAAACGACCATCGTCACCGTAGCGCCGGTTTGCGCGCCGGTGTCAAAGTTCAGCAGCATGCCATTGGTGGTATTCAGGCTGAACTCGGTCGTGTTGGCGGGCGTGCTCGTTCCCGACACGTCGTTATAGGCAGTCCAGGGGGGCGTGAGTGTAGCGGTGCCACTGACTGCCACCGTTTTTGAATCTGCCTCGGCACTGGTATGGTTGATTACCCCGCTAGATGATCCTTCAGTCGCGCGGTTGAAGCGCACGTAGATGGTGGTGGTGGCAACAGAGCCTCCACTGGGGTTGATGTTGATGGTGGAACCAAACCCACTATTTGCTGAAAGTGAGATTTGGAAGTCAGACGGCGCGCTGATCGCCAGCGGCCCACTGAGGTTGGAGGCCGAAACGGTGTAGCTCTGCACCGTCGAAGGCGTACCCGGCTGGCCAGTAAAGGCCGGCAGCGTGCTTACGGAGGTCACGATGAGCGGTTCGATGGAAGGCTGGCAGTACGTCAGATTCAACCGCGGGCGCTGGGCTTCATTGCTGGCTTCGGAAGAGGCCACGACCCAGTAGTCAACAGTGCCACTGCTTTGGGTGTGCTCAAGATCCCGTTGTACAGTGAGACCATAATTCGCCTGCGAGTTACCCACCCAACCCTGCACGGCAGCGACGCCGCTAGAATTCAGCGGAATCGTCTGGCTGCCGGTGCTGCCAAAGGTACTGGTGGTCGCATTCCACAGATTGGTATTGAAACGGTCTGCCGTGGTGCTCTCGGCGCCGCCAGAACCCCAATTGCTGCTGCCGTTATAGGTTTTCCAATTGGCGCTGCTGTTGCTGGTCTGGTCGTTCGAAGTGCCCTCGACCCAGGCGCGGCGCATATTAAACAAGTGGAAGCCATACGTTGAGCTTTCCGTTACCTGGAAGGTCAGAGAGGCCGCGCTAACGGTCGATCCGGTTGGAATGCTGCTCAGATCCCAACGAAACAGCATATTTTGCGGCGAGCTGGTATACGGACTGACCTGGACGATGTTGGCGCCGCCGTAGTTTCGCGTTTCTTGTGATTTGCGAAGATAGGTATCCGCGACAGCCACCAGTGAAACGTCACTGCAGTTCGATACGACGAAATTGGCCGTGATCGCTTTATCCGCGTTCATCACGATGGAATGCTGCCCACCGGAGGTGACCACAGAACCCGCGTCTGGCCCGCTCCAATGGCTGAAGGCATAACCCGAGTCTGGTACCGGCGAAAGGGTGACCGTTGTGCCGGCGGAATAAACACCGCCATTTGGGGTCAGGTTGACCGAGCCATTGCCGTCATCGCTTACCGACAGGGAGTGTGTAACCACGCTCCCCTCTGCCTGCAGCATGAACACGCTCGGGCCATAGGACCTTCTTTCGTTGGTGTCAGCCTGAACGCGCACGGAGAAAGCACCGTCTGCACCCGGATTGATCCCGGACCAGCGCGCCACGTAGCCGTTGGCGGTGTTGCTGCCGGTGCTAAAAGCAACCGATTCGTTGCTTTTTACCGTCACGCCGGAGGTGCTGGCGTTGACCGCCGCATCCACACCAGCGATGGTGAAGCGTGAAATACGCGCCGTGTAGGATGAGTCATTCCTGTTCGCAGTGGTGGCAAAGGTGTACGTCTGGCTCGGGGAAAGCCCACTGAAGGCAAGGTCTACGTACCAGCCCGAGTCACCATAACCAACCACCCCTGCCATATCCGCGATGCCGTGGAAGGTGTTGTAGGCATCCGTTCCGCTGCTACTCTCCGCGCCGCTGTAGCCCGATTGCGTCTGAACATTTGGGCTGCCAGAATCGGTGATGGTCACCGTCACCGGGGTCTCAGCGCCTGTCTGGTAATCCTTCAGGAGACCAGTGGCCGTTCCACTCTCCGCCAGGGTGTAGGTGGTGATGTTGGTATTCGGCTGCCCAGAAGCCCAGGCCACATCATTGTATGCCGTCCAGCCGCTGCCAGGCTCTGCTGCCGTACCGGAGACAGACACGCTGCGAATGGTCGCGCTGGGGCTAGAATGGATGATGTTCCCGCTGTATGCGCCGGCAGATGGCTGGTACAGGCGCACGTAGATCGTAGTTGCAGAAAGCACTCCCCCAACTGGCGTCAGGTTGATTGGCGTGCTCGAAAACCCGCTTGCGGGCGACAGCGAGATCTCAAACCCGGCGGGCGGGGTGATAATTACGCTATCGGTCAGGTTACTACCAGAGATTGTATAGCTGCGCACATCCGAAGGCACACCCGGCTGGCTACTGAAGGCCGCCAGAGTGGCCGGGCTAACCGTGATTGAAGGATCGGTCGGCGCGGTGCGCGTTTGGGTATATGTATCCACCGGTGTGCTGCTGTTGACCGGGAAGTATTCGAAGGTGATGCTTGTTTCGGTGGCATTTACCCGCGTGGCGCCGCTGCCGCTGTAATAGACTTCGCCAATCTTCGTGCCCGTGCGCGCATCGCCCCCAGAGGCCCCCGCGGTAAAGTAGACGATACCATCGCGGTGAATGCGTTCGTAAATATGCACGTGCCCGGCGATGACAAAGTCCGCGCCCCAGCCATCGAAGTCCCACTGCATATCGGTAGCATTGCCATGCGATCCCCCGGTGTAGGCCGGCTTGTGGAACATGACAATCTTCCAGGCGGCGGTCGAAGCCGCCAGCGCGGCCTGCAGCCAGCTCTGCTGAGTCGCAATATCCGGTGCACTTCCAGGATAAGGACCGGCGTCCAGCATGAAGAAGTGCACGGGGCCGCGCTGAACATCATAGTAGCGGGCCGTCCCGCTGTGGCTGACAAAGGGCAGTGTGTTGAAGTACTGTTCGTAGCGGTTGGTTCCGGCCAGGTAATCGTGGTTGCCTTTTACCGGGTAAAAGTCGCCGTTAAGGTAGTTCCGACTGACGCGACTATTCGTCACGCCGCCCGCGCCGTAGTAATTGCCCACTGCGTTTTCGTAGGAGTTGGTTGAACCAGCCGTGCCCATACTGGTGCCCTGCCAGTTGTCGCCGGTGGTCACAATGAATTCGGGTCCCCAACTGTCGACCATTGTCGCCACCGTTGCCTGCGTGGCATCCAGCGTGCCAAAGTCGGTGATGATAGCAAAGGTGGTGGCATCTTCCGCTTGTACCGGCTGCGCTGGCTGCACACCGATCATTGAAACGACGAAGATGAAGATGAACAGTATGCGCAGAAATTTTCCGCGCTGACCGGCAAATTTGCCCGTCGAAAGGAAGCTTGTAGTCATTTTTCCCCCTGTGGATGATCGGATGTTATCCGTTTCGTCCCATTCGGATGATTAGAGGTTTCCGTCACGGCCCAACACTTGACCACCCGACAACGAAACACCGTTTCGGCTGGAAATATGTCTGAAAGAATGGACCGTTAGTAACGGTACGCGGGAGACCAGTTTATGGTCTGGTGATCAAATTACAGATACCCGGATACGTCTGCTTGCATATTCCCCCTTTTGTTGCAGCAATTGCTATTTGCCCGACCACTGTCTGCCCTGGCAGCGATGTTTTAAATCATCCGCGACCTCAGGTTAAAATAAAACGAAACCGAACCACAGGCCGGTTTCGCTATTAGCTCAACGATGATTGTCCGTAAAGATCAGGCTCTACTACGAGCCCACGGAAGAGCGACCATATGCAATCATCGTTTCATCGCTTCCTGGTAACCCATAACTATTCGATTTTAAATCGAACAATCCCCCTTCTATATATGGTGTACGGCGCGTTCCTTACAAATTTGTTAAGTCGTCAAGAATTTTCTTATTCTACACACGTTTACTTGTACGGCACAAATGACATTTGTCATATTAACCATATGACATACCCAAAATATGTGGTATCCAGCTTTAAGACATAGAAAGCTGAGCGGCTTGTTTAATTTGGTCAAATCCTTCTTTTTAATCAGTCGAGACGAATCCGCCGGCATATGGGTCAGCTCGGGGTGAAGTGGGTTGGAAGCACGTTGCTGGTCTCACGCACCCGGTTGCCTAGCCCATTATGTTGATAGCCAGCCATCGTGCCCGCGTGGCTCGCGCCAAGCGGACTGACTGTTGCTGCGGTGGGGATAGTGTTTTAGCGGGGAATCATCTTGCAAGCCGGGAGACTCATCCTGTGCAAGCAAAACTATCAAGCGCAGACAGGCCGCCGAATCTGCAGGGTCAGAAACCCGACATACAAAATCCCCTGGAGCGCAATGGGCTCTTGACAAAACCACCGCTCCTGGTAAGATTAATCTTGTAAAAAAGATCTGTCTTACCAGGAGCGTATAATGACCCACCCACCGGAAGGTAAACGATTTTACGGTTCTATCACCGTCAGTGAGCGCGGGCAGGTGGTGGTACCGGCAGAGGCGCGACGCGACTTCAATATCGAAGTCGGCGATAAGCTGCTCGTGTTTGGTGATCTGAAAAACGGATTATGGGTGGTTAAAGCTTCCATGCTGATCGAGAAAATGCCCAATATGCGCGGCCTGCTCGAAATCACCGGCAATCTGTCGAAAGATGAGGAAAAATGAACGGCAGAACACGCGGGCTTTTCATCAAAGTACTGGCAGCCATTGGGGCCACAGCCTCGGCCACAACGGTCGTCCTGTTGTTAGGTGTTGGCGGCCGCGTAGGTTACGCGATGGGTTTCGTGGTGCTGCCCTTCCTGGCAGGGACGGCCGGGCACTTTGCCTTCACCGGGCTGGGCATGCTGCTGATGTGTCTGCAAAAGCAGATCACACGCGGCCGCCCGGGGGCGATGGTGTATGCATTGGGAAAGCTTCCAGCGGAAGAAGCCGCCGCTGCCGGCGGCAAGGGCCGGGTGCTGGCGGATCTCTACCAGCGCGGCTTCCCTGTGCCGGATGGCTGCGTGCTGCTGCCCGGCGCGTTCGCCGGGGATGCGCTCAGTGATGCAGCCTGGGAAATGACGCAGCACGAGCTGGCCCGCCTGCGCCGCGGGGGCGCGCAAGCCTTTGCCGTGCGCTCCTCAGCCCTGAACGAAGATTCTGCCCAGGCATCGTTTGCCGGCGAGTTCGAAAGCGTGCTGAGCGCTTGCAGCGATGCAGAGATCCGCGCGGCGGTGCAAGAGGTACGCCGATCACGGCACAGCGCGCGGGTAAAGGCGTACAGCCAGGCAAAAGGACTGGAGGCGGGCGAGCATCCGCTGGCAGTGGTCATCCAGAAGATGATTCAACCCGATTATTCGGGCGTGCTATTCACCGCCAACCCGCTGACCGGCAGCCTGATGCAAATGACCGGCAACTTTGTGCCAGGCCTGGGCGATAAGCTGGTCTCTGGGCAGGTTTCGGCGAAAGAATTTTCCTTTGAGCGCACCGCGGGCGATTATTACGGCCCGGCAGAACTGCAGCCCGCCGCCCGAACCCTCCACCGCGAAGCACACGCAATCGAAGATGCCCTGGGCAGCCCGCAGGATATCGAATGGGCGCTGGCCGGCAAGCACGTCTTCATTCTGCAGTCACGCCCGATCACCACGATGAACGGGTACAACCCCATCACCGCTGAGATGAACGACACGCAGAAAGGCAACTTCCTCTGGTCGGCGACCAACCTGATGGAGGCCAGCCCAGAAGTGCTGACGCCATTCACCGCCTCGCTACTTCCCTACCTGAGCCAGCGTGGCGGCCCGGCACTGACGGTGAAGGGCCAACCGCTCAACGGCATCATCGGCGGGCGGTTCTATGCCAACATCAGCGTGCAGGTGACCGCCTTCGCGCGCATATTTAAAGGCGATCCGCACCGCACCTACCGCGAGATGTCTGGCTGGTGGGGCGAGATCCCCGCGGAGATGGAGATCCCGCTGCTGCCGCTGACCAAACAGGAGTGGCAGCGCAGCATGCTGCCGCACCTCTGGCGCACCACGCGCCAGTTTGCGCGCTACCGCAAGCAGGCGCCGCAGTTCCTCCAGCAAAACCGGCAGCGTTGTACGCAGTTGCGCGAAAGCATACACCGGGCTACTCCCGCTGATCTGCTGGCGATATGGCACGACGCAGTTTTTCCGGCCTACCGCGATGCAATGTTCCACATCGTTGCGGCTGGCTCAGACGTTCAGGTGCGGCTGGAACGCGAGCTGCGAGCGCTGGTGGGCGCAGAGGATGCCAACGCCATGCTTTCGAACCTGAGCGGGCAGTTTGGGCATCTGGAAAGTATGGGGCCAATGGCCGGGTTGGGTAAGGTGCTGCGCGGCGAAATGACGCGTGCGGAATACCTGGAGAACTACGGTCACCGCGGCGTGAACGAAGGCGAAGCCGCCTGGCCGCGTCCAGTAGAAGATCCGCAATGGCTGGACCGGCAGCTAGCGGAATGGCAGCATTGCCCGGTGGATATCGAGGCACTGCAGGCTCGCCAGCGCGTTGCCTTCCAGGCCGCCTGGGAACGCTTCCGCCAGCAGCATCCGGGCAGAGTCAAGACCATACAGAAGCGGCTGGAGCAGGCTGCCCAGGCGGCACGCCAGCGCGAGGTGATGCGCTCGGAGGCAACGCGCGGAATGACCGTACTGCGCGCATTCGCCCTGCGCGCCGGAGAAATGCTCGAAATCGACGAAAATGTCTTTTTCTTAACGATCGATGAAACGCTGGCAGCTCTGGCAGGCGATGCTTCCGCCCTGCTGCATATTCCCGTCCGCCAAGAAGTGCACCAGCGCTACCAAGCCTTGCCCCCGTACCCGGCGCTCATTCGAGGGCGGTTCGACCCGTTTGCCTGGGCGGCAGACCCGAACCGTCGCAGCGATATCTATATCGCTGGCAGGCAATCAGCCCTACCGGCAGCGACTGCGGACCAGCACACCATCAGCGGCGCGGCCGGCGCGCTGGGCGTGGTAGAAGGCACGGTACGTCGCATCGACAGCATCGAAGAGAGCGGGCAATTTCAGCCTGGCGAGGTGCTGGTGACAACCATGACCAACATTGGCTGGACGCCACTCTTCCCGCGTGCTGCGGCCATTATCACCGACCTGGGCGCGCCGCTCAGCCACGCCGCCATCGTGGCGCGCGAACTGGGTATCCCCGCCGTGGTCGGCTGCGGCGATGCCACCATGCGCCTGAAAACTGGCGACCGAGTCCGCGTGGACGGAGGACGCGGGTTGGTGGAGATATTGAGTTAAAAGTGGGAGAAGAAACGCAAAGACCCGCCGAATGGCGGGTCGAATTGCGCCATGTGCATCCATCCGGATGCGGCAGGTGAGCGCGGAGGGGATCGAACCCTCAACCAATGGCTTAAAAGGCCACTGCTCTGCCATTGAGCTACGCGCCCAGCGGGTTGGATTGTATCACGGCATTACAGTAGCGTCAATTCTTTCGCCGGGTGCCGTTTCTTATTCTGGGCGGCCAATGCGGCGGGCTTTTTTATCCTCGGGCGTTTTGGCTGCCCGGCGCTTTTTGGCAGTGCTCTTCCCGGCGTTGGCATTGAGCAGCAAGTTCAACTGGTTGAGCGCTTGCAGATCGTATTCGCGCCGCCCGCACACGTCACAAACCCAGGCCGGGAAATCTGGCACAGTGATCAGTTCGTCCGCCAGCCACGTAAAGTAGGTCAGGAACCGGCGATGCATCTGGCCGGCCTGGCACTCATTGCATGGAATTGTGGCGTCGAAAGGGTTTTCGTTCATTCAAAAGTCCTGACAAGGCCTCTCTGCAAGAAAGAAGCGGTATTCATAAATCTAGTAAGCGCCTTCTTGCGCATCGCGCTGAGATGACGTGCCGCCGCTCTGCGCTTCCTGTGCAATCTTCACGCCAGAACTGCTGCCCAGGCGCGTAGCGCCGGCCTGCAACATCGCGTGGGCATCCGCCAGCGAACGTACCCCTCCGGCAGCCTTTACGCCCATCTGTGGGCCAACAACGCGGCGCATTAGTTCCACGTCCTGCACTGTCGCTCCGCTGGTGCTAAAGCCGGTAGATGTCTTCACAAAATCGGCGCCGGCAGCCTGGGCTAGCAAGCATGCGGTGATCTTCTCGGACTGCGTGAGAAGCGCAGTCTCGATAATTACTTTCACTGCGGCGGCCAAACTGTGGGCTGTTTCGACCACACTGCGGATATCTTCCAGCACGATCGCATGCTCACCACCCTTCAGCAGGCCAATCGGGATAACCATATCCACTTCCTGCGCGCCGGCAGCAATTGCCGCGCGAGTCTCTTCCACCTTTGCTGCCGTCATCGTTGCGCCCAGCGGGAAGCCAATAACGGTGCAGGTCAGCACCGGGCTGCCTGCCAGCAAGCGGTGCGCCAGCGGCACGTAAACGGGGTTGATGCATACCGAAGCAAAAGAATACTTTCGTGCTTCTTCGCACAGAGTCTCAATCTGCTGCGGGGTAGCCTCAGGCTTCAACAGAGTATGATCGATCCAGGATGCAACCGGCGCATCGCCGGGGTGACCATGCGGAAGCCGAAGCTCCGGCAGCCGGAGGTCGTATTCATGCGCTTTTTCGAGTACGTTCGAAAGGGTATCGTTCATCATTCGTTTGCCGCGCTCACGCCTGGAACCTGGTTTAAGATTTTCAACTCGGCCAGCGGCCAATAGACGATGAGGGCTTTTCCGATGACATTTTCCACCGGCACGAACCCCCAACTGTGCGAGTCGGAAGACTGATTGCGGTTATCGCCCAGCACAAAAATCTGGCCTTCGGGTACAAGCCAGGAGTTAGCGTAGTTGGGCGGTGCGGCGATATACGGCTCATTAAGCACCTGCCCGTTCACCGTCACTTCACCATTGCCAATTTCTACAACGTCGCCTGGCAGCCCAATCACACGCTTAATGTAATCTTCTTGCGGGTCGCGGGGATAATGGAACACGATCACATCGCCGCGATGGAAATCGCCACCCAACTGCTCGCGGTAGGCCAGCTTGTTCACCAAGATGAATTGACCTTCGTGCAGCGTTGGCTGCATGCTGATGTTCTCCACCCGCACACGACCGACAACAGTGTCAATCAGAAAATACAGCACCACTGCCATCAGCAGCGTCTGCAAAACTTCCCAAAGAAAGGTCAACCATACCGAACGGCGGCGTATCGGCCTGGTGTCATCCAGTTGTAAAGACGTTTCCTGTTGATTGCTTTCCAAACGATCCTCCTGAGCCGCGAGCGCCCCCCAACCAGGGTCGTTCAGCGAAACAAGGAAACGGGGTCAGGCACATTTTACCCTCCCCGCCCCATTTTATCCCTTGCAACATTATAAAACGTCATCACCAGCAGAACAAGGGCGCGCTTCGTTTCTTAAGTGGTTCTAAGGATCTATCCGAGAAATATTATTTTGCATGTTTTTCGTGGGTGACTGCGTCGCCGACCACAAACATACAAAAATATTTGATCGTTTCATCCCTACCGGCGCGCCTTGAGCACCAGCTTGATCGGTGTGCCAGAGAAGGGATACACCTCGCGGATACGGTTTTCCAGATAGCGCAGGTAGGTGAAGTGCCCCAGCTTGGGGTCGTTCACAAATAGCAGGAAGGTCGGCGGATCGCTGCGCACCTGTGTGCCGTAATAAATATGCAGGGCGCGCCCCGTTCGTGACGTAGCAGCGTGCCGGTCCTGTGCTTCCTGCAAAATGCGGTTGATCTGCCCGGTATTCAGGCGGGCAAGGCGTTCTTCCTGCACGCGCAGCGCCAGCGGCAGCACCTGGTCTACCCGCTGCCCGGTCAGCGCCGAGATGAAAAGGATCGGCACGTAGGGCATAAAATTCAGCTCGCGCTGGATGATCTCGGTGTACTGCTGCATGGTAAAGGTGTCTTTTTCCACTGCGTCCCACTTGTTCACCAGCACCACCGTGCTCTTCATATTTTCCAGAATATACCCGGCAATGTGCGTATCCTGCGCGGTGATCCCGGCGGTCGCATCGATCATCAGCAGGGCAACGTCACATCGCTCCAGCGCGCGCATGGTGCGCACAACGCTGTACTTTTCCACGCCTGGTTCGATCTTGCCACGCCGCCGAATCCCGGCGGTATCGATGAGCGTAATCGGCAGGTCGTTATACAGGAATTTCGTGTCGACCGCATCACGCGTGGTGCCGGGTATTGGGCTAACAATGGCGCGTTCTTCGCCGATCAACCGGTTGAGCAGGCTCGATTTGCCCACGTTGGGCTTGCCCACCAGCGCAATCTTCACCGAGTCGTCGTCCACATCCTCATCATCCATCGGGAAGCTTGCTACCAGGTCATCGAGCAGATCGCCCGTTTCGGTGCCGTGAATAGCAGAGATGGGATACGGATTGCCCATGCCCAGCTCGTAGAATTCTGGCGTGCCCTCGCGGAGCTGCGCGGAATCTGCTTTGTTGACCACCAAAAAGATCGGTGGAGTAGGCTGTCCGTCAACCACCTTCTGCATCTTGCGCAGAATTTGGGCCACTTCACGGTCCGCGGGGGTCACTCCGCTGATGGCATCGACCACAAACAGCACCGCGTCAGCATCCTGCACGGCAACCGTCGCCTGGGTGCGGATCTCGGTGATGAAGTCTGCCGAACCAATGGAAAGCGGCTTTCTACCAGCGGCTGCCGTAGAGGGATCGATGCCGCCGGTATCAATCACGTCGAACTTTTTCCCATTCCACTCCGCTTCACCAAATATGCGGTCGCGGGTCGTGCCGGGGGTATCGTCCACAATCGCCATCGGCTCGCCGACCAGGCGGTTAAACAGCGTGCTTTTGCCAACATTCGGCCTTCCGACCAGGGCAACAACGGGTTTATTCATCGTGCGTCAACCTTCCATGGGTTCGCTTCCGGTTGGAACCATCCAACCGGGCAGCGGTGAGTATTCAATCATTTGCCTGCCTCACCGTGTTGGCGTAGGCGTCGGCAAAACGGGGGTGCGCGTGGGCGTGGGCGTCTGCGAGCGACGTGGGCGCGGCCCAACAACCACCTCAATCGAGCTTGGCAGGATCGATTCTACCTGCAATTCGGGGATTGTGATGACAACCCGCGGAGCAAACTGGTACGTTCCTTCACCAACACCGGTGAGATCAAGGAAAACGCTCACGTTGTTCGCTTCAAGCTGGTCAAGCAGCGGCAAAGGACCCGAAACGATCACATCTACCGCCTGCGGCGACAACCGCGCCTCAAAGGCATCATCCAATCCCTGAACGTCTACCGGAAGGTTCGTAAGGGTAGCACTGCCCTCAATGGCCGCTACCCCCACCTGCACCAGTACCGTCTGATCACCGACCACTTCGACGCCGTTGGGCAGATTTAGCGCGAGGCGCACTTCCCGATCGTCGCGCACGCCGGTCAGGTCCAGCGGAGCCGTCTCAACAAAGCCCGGCAGCCGCTCTACCAACTGCGGGTTGGTAGAGAACACCGTCACCGCCGGTGGGAATACCGAGATATTGGTCAGACGGTAGCCGCCTGCCACTTGCCCTGATGAGGCCACTTTGATCACCACATTGCGGTAGCCGCCACGTTGGGAGATCGGCTGGCTGAGCGTCACCTGGTCGGGCGTCACCGTAACACCCTCAATCGGGTTGGCGGTGGCATTCAGCACCTGCACATCCAGCACGCGGTTGATCGCCTCGCGCGCCTGGCTCAGATCTATGGTAACAAGCACCTCATTGATTTGCTCCACACGCGAGGCCGGCCCGCTAATCATCACCGTGTTCTGCGAAAGCTGCGGCTCATCCGCCTGAAAACCAATCGCCGGCTCACCACGGCGCACCAACTGAATGGGAAATTCGCGCGTGATCAGCTTCTCCAGGGTAACATTTACCGTGCGCGGCGAGTGGGTCACCACTTTGGCAGGTTTTACCAACGGGTCTACATTCACCTCCAGCGTGTGGGTGCCCGCCTCTTTCCCCGAAAGATCGATCCACGCCCGAACTGGCGCGCGATTGTTTAGCATTTGATCCCAAATGCTGGAGGGAGCGCTGAGCGTTACACTCGCCTGGCTCGGCACCTCCCCAACGATTACCAGCGAAGGGTCCTGTGCAATACGGTCGATGGTGATCGGGCGCGGATACAGGCCTTCCTGGGTAGGGTCTGCCGCTGTTACTGCCGAGATCCACACCGCGATCGCCAGCATGAACGACAGAACCAGGGTGGGAATGCTTTTTACAAAACTACGAAGAATCGAGATCATGCGCTTCTACCCTTCTTGCCGGGGTTCGCGCCGCCCGGTGCGGAATAACCGGCTGAACCAGCCAAAAGGCCGGCTGGGAATCTCTGGCGGGCGGTAGAAGGCCAGCAGGATATTTTCCAGTCGCTCTGAGTCGAGGCGGCGGATCATGCGCCCGCCGTGCGAAATCGACACAGAACCGGTTTCTTCCGAAACGACCACAGCAATCGCGTCGGTAGCTTCTGAGGTACCCAGAGCGGCACGGTGCCGCAAGCCCATCTGCCGATCAGGCGTGCGGTTGAGAATGCCGCTGGCCGAGAGGGGCATAACGCAAGAACCGGCGACAACGCGGTTCCCGGCGATAATCACCGCCCCATCATGGAGGGGCGTGTTGGGGTAAAAAATTTGCAGCAGCAGTTCGGGCGTCACGTCCGAGTTCAGGCGCACGCCCGTGCGGGTGTATTCGTCCAGATTATCGCTGCGCTGCAGGATAATCAGCGCGCCGTGCTGCCGGGCGGAGAGCCGTGCAGCCGCAGTTACCACGGCATGAATGGTCTGCTGCATAGCCAGAACGGAAGTCTTGTTCTGGCGGAGGAACACCGCGCCAGAGCCCGCGCGGCCCAACCGTTCCAGGCCGCGACGGATCTCCGGTGCGAAGATGACCGGAATGGCGAAAAAGAGCGCGGGCAGCGCCGTCTGCACCAGCCACGAGAATGCCGGAAGCTCAACCAGGCTGGTTAGCAGGCTGAGCAGGATAAGCAACAGGATCACACCGCGCAGCAGAACAACGGCCTGGGTGTCACGCACCAGCATCAGGATGGTATAGAAAATCATACCAACCAGGAAGAGGTCGAGCAGGCTCAACCAGGTCAGCCGTTGAAATAAGAACAGAATGTCACTTAACAGGTCTGGCACAGCATCCCTACCGGCGCGGCGTGCGGCCTACGCTTGAATATTCTTTCATTGGTCCCGAATATCGTTGATGCGATTCCTGCAAACAAAGACGGAAGAACAATTCCGGGATCCACAACTTTTAAATGGGCCGCAGCACCCGGTCCTGGCGGAGCTGTTTGAAGTACAGCACCTGCCCCGGCTGGAGCGACTCGCGTGCGGCCTCTTGCCACACAGCCACACCTAACGACTGTGGTGTGCGGCGTTCATATCCTACCCCCTGCCACAAGCTGTCGACCGAAAGATCTGGGGCAGCAAAGACCAGCGAAGCCTCGCATTGAAGATCGCGAGAGTAGCGTTCCATCGCGTCTACCAGCGGGGGGAGAACATGCGCCACTGGCACCGCCGGATCGATGACGATATCGGCAATCCGTGAAACAAGATTTTCTACCTGCCATCCGGCAGAACCAACCACCCGGTCCCCGGCGCGAACCAGCAGAAACGCTTTATCGCCAAACGCCGACATGACTTCGTCCGTCGTGATCTGGCTGTCTTTGTGGATACGGTTATTGAGCCGGGCAATGTGTTCCGCGTCGCGCGGTTTGGCGCGTGCCACAGAGACCGTTCCCGACACGGTTTCCACTTTCTCCACAGGAGAGGTTTCAGCGGGCTCCGCTGGCTGCCCAATCTTCTGCCAGGCAGCCATCACCTGCTTCCAGGTGTCCTCAAATGTTCCGGCGTTATTGATCACGACATTGGCCAGGGCAACCTTCTGCTCCTGCGGGCTCTGCGCCGTGACTCGCTGGTGTGCATCCGCCTCGCTCATCTTGCGCTTCTGCACCAGCCTTGCCACCTGAACCTCTGGCGGCGTTGTTACCACCCAGATGCTGTCGCACGTTTGGCGCAGGTTCGATTCGAGCAGCTTGATCGCTTCGATCACCACGACGGACTTGTTCGAGCGCTGCACCATCCAATCGACCGCTTGCAACACCAGCGGATGGACAATCGCCTCTAATTGAGCCAACGCCTCGGGGTCGGAGAAGACCAGCCTGCCCAACCGGCTGCGGTCGATTTCACCATCCGGCCCCACGATCCAGCGACCAAAGGTGTTGATCACCTGCTGGTAGCCGGGAGCACCCTTTGCGATGGCGCGATGGCTAAACGAATCGGCATCGATGCCAAACGCGCCGTTGTGCTCCAGCATTCTGCGGACAACGCTCTTCCCAGTGCCAATATTCCCCGTCAATCCAATGACATATTTGCCCGCCCACTTGCTCACGGCTGCTCCTTGAAGTTTGCGCGCAGGTTAGATGAAAAAACCAAACGGCAGGGTTCTTTGCCTCTTCATTTTAGCCTTGCGGTGAGAGATTGTCAAACATCCACAACCCAAAAAGATTTGCAGTTCCCTTACATCGTCCTTGACAGTACGGGAATATACAGTTAAAATCAGCAAGAAGTTCGCAAGTGGATCTTTCAAGCCGAGATAGCTCAGTTGGTAGAGCACACGACTGAAAATTGTGGTGTCCCCAGTTCGATCCTGGGTCTCGGCACAGAAGTTCGATACCTGACACAAGCGCCCCGGAAAGCAGTGCTTTCCGGGGCGCTTGTGTTTGTGTTATAGGGGATTTCCCCATTCAGCCGGGTAGGGGCATAACGTCTTTTTTCGCTTCGAGAATAGCGTATTGTGTGGTACATGGGCCGGTATGCGCCGGCAGGGGGGAAGAATCAACGTTCGTATTTAGGAGATGCGAAGATGAGAATAAAAATCCTTGTATTGTTTGCGACCATGATGCTGCTCCTCGCTGCCTGCACTGGCGCGCCAGCCGCCACACAAGAGCCGGGCGTCGGCGTAACAGGCCCGACGGATGCGGCGGGCGGGGCGGGCAGCCCCACCACTGCCGCTGGTGGTGACACCGGCGCTGCCGGTACCTGTGTAACGGTACCGGACCAGCAGGCGTTTGTCACCGTGGGGCAGATGGTTTACGAAGCGAACTGCGCTGGCTGCCACGGCAACCAGGGTGAAGGCTCGGGCAACTTCCCGCCCCTGACAAACTCTGCTGGCCTTGCAATGGAAGATCCCATCGGGCTGGTGAACGATTACTTTGCGGTAGAAGCTCACCCCAGGACCCTCACGGCGGATGATGTGGCGGCGGTGCTTTCATACTCGCGCACCGCTTTTAACAACAACACCGCGATCGTCTGCCCCGACCAGGTACTCGAAAATATGCCCGCCCAGTAACATATTGGTAGGGCTGTTCCCAATAGCAGGGTCCTGCGAAATCGGTTATGCCCGCAGGACCCTGCTTTTTTATTGGTAGGTTGTGGCAGGGAAACCACGTTTACCTGCCACAACCAACCAATAAACAGTAAAGCACCACCCATTTAA
>JAEYTI010000047.1 GCA_023434145.1 Chloroflexota bacterium
TCGACTAGCCGTTACCTAATGAAAGGATTTGAGAAATGTCTTTCCATACGATCATCCTCGTTGGAAACCTGGGCCGCGACCCGGAAATGCGCTACACGCCCTCCGGACAGCCCGTCACCAGCTTCTCTGTTGCTTCCAGCCGCTCGTACAACAACCCGAACGGCGAGAAAGTAGATGAGACGACCTGGTTCCGCGTAACCGCCTGGGGCAAACAGGCTGAAACGTGCAACCAGTATCTGCGCAAGGGCAGCAAAGTGCTGGTAGAAGGGCGATTGCAGCCGGATAAGAACGGTGGACCCCGTGTGTGGACCCGCCAGGATGGCACGCCCAGCGCCTCCTTTGAAGTCACCGCCAGCACGGTTCGCTTCCTCTCCAGCCGTGGTGAGGGCGCCGGTGAAGCAGTGATGGATGGGATGGGTGATGCTGGTGAAGATATCCCCTTCTAAACGTACAATTCAATCTTAACAAACTCAAAGTGTGTGGCCCATTGGGCCACACACTTTGAAGAATTTAAGATTGTGGTGTGCGTGAGGATGTGCTTCCTCATGCACACCACAATCCAAAACGAGAAAAACCTAAACCCGGAGCATCATGAAGAATCTGCCCGCCATTTCCGAGAAAATCCACCAGGCACTAGAAGCGCGCACGCAGGCCCGTGATCGCGCGCTGGCCTCCGCCCGACAGGTGACCCGTCACGCAGCACAGTCCATCCGCGCCATCCACCGGGGAGAACATGATAACGCCTACGAGCAGATCGAACAGGCCGGGGTTCTGGTGCGTGGACTGCAGAAAGACCTGGCGAATTTCCCCGAGCTGTATTATGCCGGGTACACGCAGGATGCGATAAAGGAGTTTGTTGAAGCGAATGTCACCTGCGCGCTGATCGAAAACCAGGAGCTGCCCACCCCCGAGGGGTTGAACGTGGATTTCGCTACCTACATGAACGGGCTGGCCGAAGCTGTAGGGGAGCTGCGCCGCCGCTGCCTCGATATTCTGCGCCAGGGATATTCCGGTGAGGCTGAGCGTTTGCTGAGCTGCATGGATGACATTTACGCCACGATGGTGACGATGGACTATCCCGACGCGGTCACCAATGGGCTTCGCCGCCAGACGGACTTGATCCGCGGCATCGTGGAGCGTACGCGCGGCGACCTGACCATCAGCCTGCGCGAGCAGCACTTGGAGCAAGTGATGCTGCGCCTGATGCAAGACCTAAACGAAACCCAGGCCGGTGATGCGGACGATCCGAGCGTCTGAAATCGGAACGTTCTTGTTCTGCCACCGCGCGTGGTGGTATCAATCACAAGGTGTGCCATCGCAGAACCAAAGCGATCTGGCCGGGGGCAGCGCCTACCATCACCGCCACGGGCGACAGGTGGTACGAGCCGGTTTGCTGCGGCTCGCCGGCTGGCTGCTCCTGCTGCTGGCGCTTTTGCTGCTCGCCGCCGGGCTGACCATCCAGTTCCTCGGATAACGCAGTGATCTACGCCGCCGCTGCACTGCTTTTGGTGGCGCTGTTGATCCTGTGGATCGCAGGACGGCAGCGCAATCGCACGGGTTTGCCTTTGGGCCGCGTGATCTACTCGGATACCGGCCGTTGGGGCAGGGTAGAAAAGCCGCTGTACGATCCCGTTGCCGGGCTGACGGGCAAGCCCGACTACCTGGTGGAAGAAGACGGTGTAACGATCCCGGTGGAAGTGAAGAGCGCCCGCGCCCCAACCATCCCGCACGACAGCCATGTGTACCAGCTTGCCGCCTACTGTATGCTGGTGGAGCGCACAACAGGCGTTCGCCCACCGTATGGGATTCTGCGCTACCGTGACAAAACCTTCTCCATTGATTACACTCCGGGCCTGGAGCAGGAACTGGAACTGCTGTTGGATGCGATCCGCGCTCGGGAAAAGCCAGCCAGAAAAAAGCAGGCGGATGGACCTGCCCGATCGCACAACGAACCGGCACGCTGTGCCCGCTGCGGGTACCGAGACGCGTGTGATCAGCGATTGTAAGCGCCGGGTTTTCGACCGGCGGTTATAATAACAGCAGGTATGAATGCGCTTCCGCAAACAATTCGGCTGGCTGTTTTGGCGTTGGTAATGGCCCTGGTGGCTGTGTTTTTGGCCACCTGTGGCGAAGCGCAGCCTACCCCGCAGCCATCCCTGACACCGCCGCCAACCGATACCGTTACACCGCGTCCGAGTGTGACACCATCGCTGACGATCACGCTGCCTTTTCGCGGCACGCGCCAGGTTTGGGAAGACTTTGCCCCGCCCATCCTTACCCCGGTGACGCCGGTGCCGCCGCCCCTCACCGGGCTGGTAATCCCCGATGAGGTGCAGGTGCTGGTCGTCGCTGGTGTGGACCGACCCGCCCCCTACGTTGGCCGTACAGATGCGATTGTGCTGGTGATTTACCATCCCCGCCTGGCGCGAGCCAGCCTGGTTTCCGTTCCGCCGGATCTATTTGGTTATATTCCCGGTTATACGATGCAGCGCATGTACACGGCCTATGCAACCGGCGGCGCGGATCGCTTGATTCGCGCGGTGGAATACAACCTGGGCGTGCGCCCTAATGCGTATGCCATCCTCAACCTGGATGACTTTACCCAGTTGATCGACGACCTGGGCGGAATCAATGTGGGTGTGGTAGAAAATGTGCGGCGGGACTGTCCCGGCATCATCCCGGGCGTGATCTTGATGAACGGCGAGCAGACACTCTGTTATATGCGGCTGCGTTATGGTGAGGAAGAGTTTGCGCGCAACCGCCGCCAGCAGGAAGTGCTGCGAACTATCTTCCTGCGCATGGTGGAAGGGGGCAACCTGGCGCGCCTGCCCGGTCTGTACGACGCTTACCGCGGGGCAATTGAGACGAACCTGACGCTTGATGAGATGCTCGCCGCGATTCCGCTTGCGCTCAAGCTGGGCGATCCCACCCGAATTGGGTACTTCACCATGAGCGAGCGAGAGCTAACCACCTGGCAGATCTCTGACCAGCCCGAGGCGATGGTTTTCCTGCCGAATGACGACGATATGTTAGTTTTCATGCAGCAGGCGGTTGATTACGTCAGCGTGCCTGCGCCGCTGCGCGAGGTGGTCATTACACTGGAATATGAACTGACCATCTCTCCTACACCTACCAATACCTATACGGTAACCCCCACACCCACCCAGACGAATACGCCGCTGCCAACATTTACGCTCACACGAACGATAACCCCCACGCGGACTGTTACCCAGACTCCGCTGCCTACCTTTACGCCTCTGCCGACGCGGACATTCACGCCTACCCGCACCGCCACGCCAACGGCAACAAATACGGCTGTTACACCCACACCATAATTTTGAAAGGTGGGGGCTTCATATATCGTACCACCCCGATTCTGTGCTACACTATTTTCAGTTTTTGACCGGTACGATTTTCCTGGGACCAAACAGTTGTTGCCTTCAACCAGGGGAGATGAATGAGGTTGTTGAAACCATTGCTGCTTGTGGGGTTCCTGCTGCTTTCCGTTGGGGGGTGGCTGGTTTTGCCTGCAAATAACCGGTCTGGCGGTGAGATTACCCGGGCTTTCGGACAGTTTTTCACCCCCACGCCCGAAACCACCCCTGAAGTCCCCATCCGAAAGACAACCATCAACGTTCCTTACACCAGCTATCACTGGTGGCTGGTGCGCTATTCCAATAACAATATTGTCTGCAACTTTGCTGTTGAACACGAAGGGCTACCCAATGCCGCGGATATTGAAGCCTTCTGTGACCCGCGCGTTTACAACGAGTGGCGTACGACAAAGCCGTGCGATCTGGCCGTCGCCGGATCGATCAGCAACTGCCCCGGCTTTTACCTGCACCTTGTTGGCTCCAAGCCCGGTGAGCGCCCGCTCGAAATTGAGCTGCCCATCCCCAGCGTATGGGTCACGATAAACAACTGCAACCCGCAGTATGAGGGCGGGCCCTGTACGACGTTACCCGACCTCGTGTTGACCGCGGAAGAGCCGCTCCCCAATGAGTCGATTATCAGCGTGCAGGGCACGCTAGGCGGTGAGCCGTTCACCTGCATGGGGCCAGTTTGTAGTGTACCGCTCAAACCAACAGGCCTCGACGGCGTATTCGTGGAGTTCTGGGCCGACTCTAGTTTCGGCGACTCTAGCCAGCGCTATACCGCCCGCGTGCGGCTGGTGCCATGGGGCGACTTTATGAACCCCGAACAGTATTCTTCTGACCCCAATACCTGGTTTGTTGACGTGCTCAGCCGCCAGTGGCGTGATGGACAGCTGGCAAGCTGTTCTGAGACGTGGCAGTCCTTCCCATCTATCGGTGGGCCGCCTGAGTGGTTAACTTCGCCCATCACCCAGTCCGAACTTGAGTCGGACGTTTCTTATTACTACCTGGCCGGAGCCCTGATCACTTACGGTGAAGTAGACGCCTCGACCTGCCTGGATGGCGGCTTACAAGCGCCGAATATCGCCAGCCCTTGCGGCGTAGAAGCCGCTCGACCGCACCTGGTAGAATGGCAGAATCGCTTTGACGAAGAGATTATGCTGGCTTCGGCCGATACCGGCGTGCCGGCACGGCTGTTGAAAAACGTGTTTGCCCGTGAAAGCCAGATCTGGCCCGGTATCTACACCACCTACAAAGAAACCGGTCTTGGCCAGCTCACCGAAAATGGTGCGGACACCATTCTGCTTTGGAACCCGGACTTCTTCAATCAGTTCTGTCCGTTGGTGCTGCACGAATCTGTTTGCCAGCTGGGTTTTGGCAACATCAGCGATCCAAACTATGGTTTGCAGGAAGAAATGGCCATGCTACGCGGCGCGCTGGTGCGAAAAGTAGATGCCTCCTGCCCTGATTGCCCCGCCGGGATCGATCTTTCCCAGGCCAATTATTCGGTGAATGTATTTGCCGAGGGTTTGCTGGCGAACTGCGAGCAGGTGGGGCGGATTATCAACAACGTAACCGGTCTTACGCCAGGCCAAACCAGCAGCTACGAAGATCTATGGCGCTTTACCCTGGTCAACTACAACGCCGGCTCCGGCTGCCTTTCCGACGCGATCCGGACAGCCACCTTTGCTTCGCAGCCGCTGGATTGGCCGACCATCAGCGGGTATTTAGAGCCGGCTTGCCAGGGTGCGGTGGGGTACGTGGAAGATATCAGCCGCATTCTGAAACCCACTCCCACACCTACGCTATGGTTGCCGTTTGGCGTCAGCCAGCCAACCCCCGTTATGCCTCGCGTGCTGGCGACCAGCACTGCCACGCCCAATATTCCGCGCTCGCCTACACCGACCATTACAAATACGCCGCTGGTTACACCTACGCCCACCGTTACCCTTACCCCTACGCTGACCCCGACCCCGGAACAACAGCCGGAGATCACCATTACACCGAATCAAGATTAGTTTATGGCTCATATGTAGTTTCAAGGAGTTTTGGTGTCACAGGGGGTGATCCCACCC
>JAEYTI010000078.1 GCA_023434145.1 Chloroflexota bacterium
GTGCTGTGCACGCTAAGGCACCACTCCAAAACTTACCCCAAGATAGAAATGCTTCCAAACATCGGGCGTCTTCAGGATAATGAAAATGCGGTATAAATTGACCGGCAAGAAAGGGGCGCGTATGGAACAAACGCAGGGAAATATTCTACCGATCGTCGATTCGCACCTGGACCTGGCAGAAAACGTCACGCTGTTCGGGTACGATCTGACTCTGTCCGTACAGGAGCGCCGGTCCGTAGAAAACCGCACCAGGCAACAGGCAACGGTATCGCTGCCGGAGATGCGGCTCGGCGGGATTGCTGTGGCGTTCGCGACAGTTACCCCCGGTTTCCTCGTTGCGGATGTGGATGAGGATTTTGAGCCAAAATCTGCGCTCTACCGCACAGCGGAGGAAGCAGAGGCGCAAGCGTTGAAGCAAATCGGCCTGTACGAGCGCTGGGAGCGCGAGGGGTTCGTCCGGCTGGTTAAATCACACGCCGATCTCGATGATCACCTGCGGCTTTGGCAGTCGGACCGCACGCCTGGGCTGGTGCTGCTGATGGAAGGAGCCGACCCCATTGTCCGCGTCGGTGATCTCCCCAAATGGTGGCAGCGCGGGCTGCGAATGATCGGCCTGACCTATGGAGATACAAAATACGGGGCAGGAGTCGCCGGGGGAAGTGCAGCGATCAAACAGTCCGGTTTGACCGGGGATGGAATTACTCTGTTAGAGCAGATGGCAGAGCAGGGCTTTATCTGGGATGTCTCGCATCTCACGGAGGCGGGCATGTGGCAGGGGCTGGAGATGGGCTTTCCCCGTGTTTGCGCCTCGCATGCCAACGCTCAGACGCTTACACCTACCAACCGCCATCTCAGCGATGCGATGGTCCGCGCGGTAGCCGGGCGAGGCGGGGTGATCGGGCTGGTACTGTACAATGCATTCCTCGAACCACGCTGGCGGCAGGATAAAACCCTTCCGGTCACGCTGGAAGTGCACGTGCGCAGGCAGGCGGAGCATATGGCAAGTCTGGTTGGTTGGGATCACGTCGGTATCGGTTCGGACCTGGATGGTGGGCTGGGGCTGGAAGAAAGCCCACAGGAGATCGATACCATCGCAGATCTACACAAGGTGGGGCTGGTGGTCCCCGAAGAGGCCCGGGCGAAGGTTCTCAGGGAGAATTGGCTCAGATTTTTACGCAGTTCACTCCCTTAATGGGTATGACTGGCGGAACCAAAGGCGTGCTCGTAGGCGATCGCCATGTAATAGCGCCAGTCAAAGGGGGGATAGTAAGCGTTGGCCTGGGCGGGCAGAAGCGCGCCAGAAGTTTGCTTGAGATTTTGCTCCAGGAAGGCCAGCATTTGCGCCCAGGCTTCTCCTTGCGCCCCACCCGCGCGGATCGAGTCCATATCGGTGAGAAAAGCGTGCGGCTGGCCCTCGTAAATGGTAATCTCGTTCGGGATACCCGCCTGATCCAGCGCCGATTCAAATGCCTGCACCTCCTCAACCGGGATGGAGGTATCCGCGCCGCCAAAGATTCCCAATACCGGCCCCGGCAGGCTTTGCAGCACCGCAGGGTCGGTGACCGGTGAACCGTAAAAGATCACTGTAGCGGCGAGGCGGTTGTTGTGCAGGCTGTAGCCGAGCGAGGCTCGCCCCCCGTAGCAAAAGCCCAGCGCCGCGATTCGCTCTGCGTCGACATCCGGTTGAGAATTCAGCCACTGGTACACGGCATCCAAATCCTGGTTGACCTGCCCGGCATCGTTGGTGATCACCTGAAAAATCGCGCGCGGAACCCAGACCGTGCTGCTCCCGCGGAAGGTATCCGGCGCAATGACCAGATAGCCCTCCTCCGCCAGCCCTTCCGCCTTCTTCGTGATGTTCTCGTTTAGCCCGTAAAACTCGTGGATCATAATAACTGCGGGGAACGGTCCGCTGCCCTGCGGCTTCGCCACATAGGCGCGTACATCTGGGCTGCCATTAAAGCCGGGGATAATGGTATTACTGACCGCCTCTACACGCCCGCTTCCCAGCAGGCCTTCGATAATGATTGACCCGGCGAGAAATACCACCACCACGGCCAGAATCAGGCCAACGATCAACAGAGCACGCTTGATCACCTTGAACATAGTCACCCTCTCTTTATCGTGGATTATACAGATAGAAACGGTGGGATATCAACCAATGGAAGAACGTTTAGAATCAATCCGAGAATTATTTTGTGTTGGCTGTTTTTGCGGCTACGCCGCACAAACAGCCAACACAAAATAATTATCGGATATGTCTTAGTAACCATGCTAGAAAGTCCATCATGAGGAATTATCAAATTCACTATGATGGATGTACTGTTTCCTTACACACCTACAAAATGCGAGAACGTTGTCATTGACAAACGAAAATGCCTGTGCTAATTTTGTTAATACACCCTGGTTTGATCGCTGTTGAGAAACCAACGAGTGTTAATCAAGAAGCAGAACAGGAGCGTGTAGAATGAAGAAGATTGTTTCTCTTATGATGGCTGTCGTAATTCTGGCCATTGCTTTGGTCGGCTGCGCTGCCAACCCCACCGCAACTACAGCGCCGGAAGGCGGGGCAGCAGCACCCGCTGCGGGCAAGTACAAAATTGGCATCCTGGCGCCGGCCGTAACCCATGGCTGGGTCGCGGCAGTTGCCTATCATGCCGAGCAGCGCAGTAAAGAACTTGCCGATCAGGTCGAATACAAGCTGTACACCAGTTCCAACGCCGAAGAAATGACCGCGCAGCTTGACGATCTGCTCACCTGGGGCGCGCAGGCCATTGTGGCCTTCCCACAATGGCAGGGCATGGAAGTTCCGATCCAGGCCGCTATCGATAAGGGCGTGAAGGTGGTCAACTTTGACATCGTCATCGATGCCAATGGTGTGTACCGCGTAGCCGGTGACAACGAAGATATGGGCGTCCAGGGCGCCAATTACATCGTCGACAAGGTCGGGCCGGACGCCACCATCGTGATGCTGGAAGTCCCCACATCCGGCTCGGTATCCGAGCTGCGCAAGAAGGGCTTCATGGATACGATGGCCGAAATCGCCCCGAACGCCAAGATCCTCACCTATGCCACCAAGTTCACCCGCGAGGATGGCCTGAAAGATATGGCCGACATCCTCACCAGCAATTCACAGATCGATGCCGTATATTCGATGGACGATGAAACCTCCATCGGCGCGCTTCAGGCCATTAAAGAAGCCAACCGCACCGATATCAAGGTCATCACCGGCGGCGGCGGTATGCAGGAATACTTCAAGATGATGCCCGAGAACCAGGACATCTGGATCCAGTCTGCCACGTACAGCCCGGGCATGGTCCGCGACGCGGTCGATATGGCACTCGCCATCTTGAAGGGTGAGACCGTCGAACCGGTCGAAATTATCCCCACCACCATCGTGGATCGCGATAACTACGAGCAGTTCCTCGATCCCAATTCGCCCTACTAGAACACCGAACCTTTCACTACCGAAATGACGTTGTAATGGCAAGCAAAGAGGCGATGGCGCTGCCATCGCCTCTTTTTGGAAAGGAATTTTGGTAATTACTCAGCCGGGTGGTTTTTTTGTGTGTTTTTTGAGGAAGTAGCTGCGCTATTTCCTCAAAAAACACACAAAAGACCGCCCAGCCTGACCAGTTAGCAATTTTGTGGCATTATGATGCTACTCCACAGGACCATTTTTTATGAATATTGAAATGCGTGGTATCTGGAAAGCATTTGGCGCAAACGTTGTGCTAAAGAACGTTTCGCTTTCACTTCGAGGCGGCGAGATTTGCGCCCTGCTGGGTGAAAACGGCGCCGGAAAATCCACGCTGATGAATATTCTGGGTGGCGTTCTCCCCGCCGACTCTGGCGAGATCCTCCTGAATGATGCCCCGGTGATATTTCACAACCCGGCTGAGTCGCTCCACGCCGGAATTGCTTTCATCCACCAGGAGTTGAACCTGATCAATGACCTGGCGGTGTATGAGAATTTGTTTTTGGGCCGCGAGATCGTCAAAAAGAACGGGTTGCTCGATGCCGATCGCATGATCCAAGAAACGCAGGCTGTTTTTGATCGCATGGGCCTGGGGATGGACCCCAAAATCATGGTGCGCGATCTGGATGCGTCATACAAACAGATTATCGAGATTTCGCGCGCGCTGATGATGAACGCCTCGATCATTATCATGGACGAGCCCACTTCCTCGCTGACTGTCACGGAAATTGAGCGCGTTTTTGAGATGATGCGCGTGCTGCGCGATCAGGGCGTTGGCATCGTGTTCATCTCGCACAAGCTGAAAGAAGTAATGAAAATCTGCGACCGCTTTACCATCCTGCGCGATGGCGCGGTTGTGGCCGAGGGCCAGGTCTCCGAGGTAACCACGGATGATCTGGCGCGCTTTATGGTTGGGCACGATATCCGCACGATGGATTTGCAGCGCAAGCGAGATATGGCGCACGAAGTGCTGCGCGTAGAAAGCCTCTCCGACAACAACTGCTTCCACAATATATCCTTCTCCGTACGTGCCGGTGAGGTGCTCGGGATCACCGGACTGTTGGGAGATGGGCGCAGCGAGTTATTCCTATCGATCCTTGGCGCGGGCAGTGATTACACCGGGCAGGTGTATCTGGGCGGAAAGCCGATCAAGATGCGCAGCACCACCCAGGCGCTAGATCTGGGCATAGGGTATCTGCCGCGCAACCGTAAAGAGAATGGCATCATCAAGGATATGAATATTCTGGAAAACGGCTCGATTGTGACCTGGCCGCTGCTTTCCAGGTTTGGTTTTATCAACCGCCTGCTGCAAAACAAAACATTCGACGCACAGGTAAACGGTTTGCAGATTAAATTGGAGCGCAAAACCGATCCGATCACCAGCCTTTCTGGAGGTAACCAGCAAAAGGTGGTGCTGGCAAAATGGCTCAGTACGCATCCAAAACTTTTGATTCTGGACAACCCCACCCAGGGGGTAGACGTGGGCGCGAAGGAAGAAATCTATGACATCATCCTCAACCTGGCCGACAAAGGCGTAGCCGTGATTGTACTTTCCAGTGAGGCACAGGAGATCACCCGCGTGTGCGATCGAGCACTGGTGATGTATCATGGAGCTATTCAGGGCGAGCTTGCCGGCACGGCAATGAACGAACAGGAAATTATGCGTTTGGCAACGGGCGCAGCTATCTCATAGCGAGAAAAAAATCTAAGGGACAAACTATGGGTGTCATTGCTGTCAAGAAAAATCAGAATGTTTTCTCCTGGTTCCGATCCATGTGGATGACTCGCCCCCTGTTTAGCACAGGGATCGCTCTGGTCGTGATGATTGTTCTGCAAACCCTGGCGCTAGGGTTCGAATTCGACTCCATCGGCGCGTGGTTCACCGTCTGGCTGCAAAACTGGATCAACATTTTGCGCAATAATGCCGGCATCGGCATCATCGCCCTCGGAATGACCTTCGTCATCATTTCCGGCGGCATCGACCTATCCGTTGGTTCCACGCTTGTTGCCATCGGCGCATTCCTCATGGTGCTGATCGACACTGGCCCGAATGGCGTTCTGCTGGGCATGGGAATTACAGGTATCCCAGCTTATATTCTCGCCATTGCGCTGTCGATTATCTTCGGGCTGCTTCTTGGAGAGATCACGGGGCGGCTGATCACGAATGGCATGCTGCCGCCGTTCATTGCCACGCTTGGCACGATGAAGATTTTCCGCAGCGTGACACAACACTTTATGCAGAATTACACCCCGGTGGTGCCAAGAGAGTTTTTGAGCATTGCCAGCCTCAGTATCGGCGGGCAGCTTCTCATGCCGATTGTCTACTGGATGATCCTGGCACTGGCGCTGTATGTTGTCTCTACCCGAACGACGTTTGGGCGGCAGGTCATCGCCGTGGGCTCCAACGAGCGCGCAACACGCCTGTCGGGCGTCAACGTAAACGCCATCAAGCGCCGCGTGTACGTGCTGATGGGCTTTTTGGTCAGCGTCTCCGCGATTTTGCAGGTATCGCGCATCGGCTCGATGGATTACGCTAACGCAGGCAGCGGCTATGAGATGGACGCCATCTCCGCCGTGATCGTGGGAGGCACCAGCATGGCAGGCGGCAGGGGCACCATCCTCGGCACCGTCCTTGGCGCGCTCATCATCGCCGTGATGAACAACCTGCTCAACCTGTTGGGCGTGCCACCCTTCCTGCGCGAGGCATTTAAAGGCGTGATTGTCATTGGCGCAGTGCTGCTGCAAAAGAAAGAAAATATGTAACTACCCAGCCTGGTATGGGTCTTTGTGTGTTTTGCACGACGAACCAGGAGGGTGGAGACAAACCACCCTCCTTTCTCTATTATGATGTATAAAAGAAGAACACTCAATATCGGTTTCAAAGAGTTTTGGTTCGTTGGGGTGGGTGCACCC
>JAEYTI010000177.1 GCA_023434145.1 Chloroflexota bacterium
AATTTTGTCCCCCACGCAGCACAACCCGAACTGATGATCGACAGAGAAACCCAAAGGAGGATCGAAATGCGTATTCAAACCCTTACCAACTGGTGGCATGACCCGCGCAAGCGCCGCCAGGTGTTGACAATTTTTAGCGGTGGTTCGATCCTCCTCGGCTTAGCAACGTTGCACGTGGCGGGACTGCCGGAGATTGGCCGCGCCTTACTGGTTGCCGCCGCAATCGCCGCCGGCGCCGACATTGTGGAGCGAGCGTGGATTAATCTGCGCAACCGGGCATTTAGCATTGAACTGCTGGTCAGCATCGCCTTTATCGGCGCGCTGATCATTGGTGACGTTTGGGAAGCCGCGGCAGTGACATTCCTGTTCATCTTCGGCGCGTTTTTAGAGGCGCGCACGTTGAGCCGCACGCGCCAGGCGCTGGGCGATCTGCTGGACATGGCCCCTACTACAGCCCTGGTGCTGAGGGATGGCCGCCAGGTGGAAGTTGATGCGCTGGACGTGTCAGTTGACGAGCTAATTCTGCTAAAGCCGGGCACGAAGGTACCGGTAGACGGCTTGGTGATTGAGGGCCGGTCTGCCATCGATGAGAGCGCCATCACGGGCGAATCGATGCCGGAAGAGAAGGCCGTCAGCGACCCGGTTTTTGCCGGGACGATCAACCAGGGCGGCCTGCTGAAGATTCGCGCGACAGGCGTGGGGCAGGATACTACCCTGGCACGCATCATCCGTAGGGTGGAGGAAGCGCAGGAAGAAAAAGCGCCCACCCAGCGTTTTATCGAACGGTTCGCCGCCTGGTACACGCCCGCCATCATCGGGCTTAGCGTGGTGGCTTACCTGATTTCGCGCGATATCCATCTCTCGCTGACGCTGCTGGTGATTGGCTGCCCGGGCGCTCTGGTCATTTCCACTCCGGTTTCGATCGTGGCGGGGATTGGACGGGCCGCCAGGCAGGGTATCCTGATCAAAGGCGGTGAGTATCTGGAAAATGCCGGGAAGATCAGCGCCGTTGCACTGGATAAGACTGGAACGCTCACCGAGGGCAAGCCGCGTCTTACGGATATCATCGCACTGCAGCCGCAGCCGGTTCTGGCAGGCGGGGGCGCTGTACCGGTAACGGCGGCCTTCTCACCAGGTTCGATTGGCCGGTGGGACGCCGGTCAGCAGGAGGTGTTGCGCTGGGCTGGGATTGCTGAGGCGGGGTCAGAGCATCCGCTGGCGCGGCCCATCCTGGCCGAAGCGGGTCGCTTTGGTATTTTGCCCGAACCGGATACATTCGACATGGTGACAGGCAAGGGCGTTACCGCCGCATTCCAGGGCAGCCAGATCGCTGTGGGTACGCCCGAACTGCTGGCGGATCTGGGCGCCGTTGTACCGCAAGCGGCGGAGCGCATGCTGGCAGCGTTGAAAACTGCCGGGAAGACTGCCGTGCTCGTGGCTGTAGACGGCGAGACCATTGGCGTACTTGGGATCGCCGACACCATCCGCTCGAACGCGGCAGAGGCTGTGAAGGCGCTGCGGCAGGCAGGGGTCCGGCAGGTGGTCATGCTCACTGGTGACGACCCGCGCACCGCGGAGGCGATTGCCCGCGAGGCTGTGATCAGTGAGGTTCATGCAGGTTTGCTGCCCGAGCAAAAGCTGGAAGTGATCCGCCAGATGCAGCAGGAAGGGCACGTTGTCGCTATGACCGGTGATGGAATCAACGATGCGCCCGCGCTGGCTGCATCCGATATCGGGCTGGCGATGGGTACCGCGGGCACCGGGGTTGCGATTGAAACAGCGGATATTGCCTTGATGGCAGACGACCTGATGAAAATACCCCAGGCAATTGCGCTGTCAAAATCTGTCCTGCGCAATATCCGCCAGAACGTGGTGGTAGCGCTGGTGACGGTTGCGGCGCTGCTGTTGGGCGTGCTGATGGGTGAGGTGCACATGGCCGGCGGCATGCTGGTTCACCAGGCGTCTGTCCTGCTGGTAATAATCAACGGCATGCGCCTGCTGCGCGCCTAAAAGCCGCCTCTCAGGTTTGTTCCCTTTATTCAATGGAGGTAAGATGACACAGTCATCTTACCTCCATTGAATAAAGGGAACAAACTACTTCCCTACTGCTTCTCGCAGGGGGATATCTAGCGCTTTCACCACCTCGCGCAGCGGGTCGTAAACATTGTTCTGGATTATGCGCAGATCTTCGATCTCGTAGTTCCCAGCGGAAATGGAGAGCACTGCTCTGCCATCTGGCGTGCTGGCAACATTCAGGAAGGCATCGGTGAGCAGCTGCCGCTCACGCTCGGAAAGGCCAGAGATCAGCGACAGGTTGATGTTGGGAATTACTGCGTCGGATACCCATAGAATGAGCACGCGGTTCATCACGTCTGGCAGATCATCTTGCACGGCAGAGGCGGTGCGCGGATCGCCAGAGATGGCAAAGGTTGCGCCGAAGTCGCATACACCCTTGATATAGAGCGACCGGACCACAGCCGTATGAGTCTGCGACATTACGGCGGGCAGCGTACCAATTTCGTTGACTTCGAGCAGCCCGGCAGGGACGATGTACCCGGAAGGCGACTGCGGCTCCACCCAGCACGGGCGCATGCCCTGGAACTGCCCCAGGGCAGTGGCGGCATCAGCGGAGCTCAGCCCGCTGATGGGGTCGAAGAACGGTGTAAAGCCGCTCTCCACGTTGGCAAGGAACTGCGCACCGTACTGGTACACACCAAAGTGGTTGGTCAGCAGGGCAACCTCGGCCAGCCCGCGGTCGCTGGCATAGAGATACGTCAGCGGCGGCATCCAGGCGATGTGCGCTTCTCGCGCGGCCATGGCGTCGAGCAGGGCAGTGTAGCTAGGGTAGGCGCGTGGCAGGGTCAGCATGCCAGTGTTCTGCCAGATCTGCTCGGAGATTGCATTGCCTGCACCAATAATCTGCGGGTCGCTGTTTTCGGTCACCAGGCCAATGATAAATGGGTTCTCTACACTGCCCAGCGGCATGGGGGTAGGGGTAAGCGTAGGACGCAGGGTTGGCGTAGCGGTCAGCGTGACGGTAGGGGTCAAACCATTGGGTGGTGCACCGCCGCAAGCGCTGAGCAGCACGATCAGCAGGCTGAGCGCGAAGAAGGTCGCCGGGTTGTTCGTCAGCCGGATGGTGCGCCGGGAGGAGTTGGATGTCACGAAGTGATCCTGGTGGTTGGTAGGCTCTTTGAAAATTGTCGTGGTTTTCAAGGAAAACGGCGAGGCAATTGCCTCGAAAATCACGCTGAATCCCAGAGACTGGTTGGTAATAAAAAACAAAACGTTCCAGAACGATTATAATCAATTTGAGAAATTTGGTCGGTTTCTCTCCAGGCGACCTTGCCTGCTTGCCCTGACCTTGGAGGAGGAGAGCATGAGCAGTACTACCAAATGGGTTCTAACTGTAGCTGGATTGATCATCGCCATGATCGTGCTGGTCTTAGGTATTTTCTGGGGCGTTTCGGTGCTAGTGCGCCAGACGGCGCAGGAGGCCCTTTCGCCCCTCACCCAGACCAACCGTTCGATTGAAACCCGCATGGCGCAGATTTTGAACCCCACGCCCACCATCATCCCGAATCCGATGACGGTTATCCACGAGGTGCGCTCGCTGGCTCGCCTGGAGACGATCCAATATACCATGGAGAAAGTAATCACCGCCGAGGAAGGGCAGAACGAGCTGGGCTTCCTGTTTGGCGATAGGCTGCTGTTTGTGGGCCACGGCCGGGTGATCGCCGGGGTAGATCTGGCGCGGATGCGGCCCGAGGATATGTGGGTGGAAGGGGAGGCGCTGTACGTGCGCGTGCCACCCGCGGAAGTGTTCATCGTTGCGCTCGATAATGAAAAATCGTACGTATACGACCGGGATACCGGGCTGCTTTCGAAGGGTGATGTGAACCTGGAGCGCGCCGCGCGCATGGCCGCCGAGCAAGAAATCCTCACCGGCGCGATGGAAGATGGTATCCTGACCCAGGCGCAGCAGAATGCCGAGAGTTACCTCGAGCGGATGCTGCGCGGGCTGGGCTACCAGAACGTGATCTTTGTCGAGTCGACGCCCTCGGCCCCGCAGCCAACCGCCACCCCTTAAAGGGATGTATGGCCGACTGTGAAATTGTGCGTCTTACGCCAGACGAATGGCCGCTCTATAAGCAGATCCGCCTGGAAGCGCTAAAAGAGGAACCCCAGGCATTCGGCAGCCGGTACGAGGACAACCTTCTGCGGCCCAATTCCTTCTGGCGAAGCCGCCTGGAAGAAGCACAGGTGGGCGAGAAGAGCTGGCTGCTGTTTGCCAGAGTGGACGGCAGGATCGCCGGTATCATTGGGGCATACTGCGAGGAAGAAAACGACGTGGTCGATATTATTTCGGTTTACGTCGCGAAATCGGCGCGCGGGCAGGGTGTGGGCGCGGCATTGATGGAAGCCATCCTCGCAGAAGTGGCGAAAAAGAGCCTGTTCCGCAAGGCGAGGCTCATGGTAAACGCAGATCAGGCCGCGGCGCTGGGCATGTACCGGCGCTTTGGGTTTCAGGTGGTCGGCGAGGAAACGAACGTGCTGGGAGACGGCAAGCAGCACATGGAATATGTGATGGAGAAGGTGTTGTAGGAAGAACAAATGATTGTATTCTTCTAGGGGCGCGGCTGCACGCCATCTGTTCCCCACGAATCAACACCACGCAAAAGAACACGCTCTTACAACCGCTCCGTCCAGGCTGCATTCCCATACTTCTGCTCGATCAACTCTGCTGCGCGGATCTGTTCGTTCATCGTCAAACCCTGTTGGATTAGCTCCATTCGCAGCGTATCCTGAAAAGCCGTTTGGAATGCGTCCGCCGCCTGCCGCCAGGATATCGTGTAGCCAAGCATCTCGGCGTTGGCGGCATGGGCCAGCAGGCGCTCGGCGGCCCGGGCGCGAGAAGCTTCGTCTCGATACGCCAGCGCGAGCGTGATACGCGTGAGATCGCCAAACAGGGGCAGTGAGCCATGCTGTAAAACCCCCTCATTTTTGCGGGCTTGCGCGCTGCCCACCAGCTTCTTCCCTGCCACAGTAATCTCGTAGTTCGACGGCACTTCAAAGCAGACCGCGCCCCCCGGCTGCGATCCATCGGGCAGGCCGTATTCTTTGTCGGCGCGGGCGGGCAGGCCCAGGCGTTCCAGCGCGTTCAGCAGGGCTTGCGAGAGACGGGCATAGCTTTCCAGCACGCTGCCGGCGACGCGCGGCTCGTTCAGCGGCGCAATGACAGAGTACGTCAGCTCGTCGGTGTGCAAGATGGCGCGCCCGCCGGTTGGCCTGCGGACAATCTGCCAGCCGTGCTGTGCCAGGGCAGAGAGATCGACATCCGCGAAGGGCTGCGAAAATCCCAGCGACAGGCAGGGCGGGTCCCAGGCGTACAGGCGCAGGGTGGGAAGGCTTTCGCCGCGCCCCACAGCTTCTAAAATCGCCTCATCAACCGCCATATTCCATGCACCCGCTGCCGGTGGGGTGCATACCAGCCGCCATACTGCCGTTTGTCGTTCTGTCATTGATCTGTTCTTTATCCACTCTTCTGTATAATAGCTATTCGAACTTTGTTGGATCGTTTTGTGTGGCCAACTTAGTTGGGCACACAAAAACATCCAACAAAAAATAAATA
>JAEYTI010000329.1 GCA_023434145.1 Chloroflexota bacterium
GGATAACTCTGTTCTGCAAAAACGTTGAATGAATACCCGGGCAACAATGTTGCCCGGGTATTCATTCTGGGTGTTCCTGTGGTTTTGAAAACGCTTCACGTTTTCAAAACCACCACCATTTAGGAGGCGGGCAAAGCCCGCAATTTAAAGGAAAAGCCGTTGCGACTGAGCAGTTGCCAATAAACGGATAGGCGCAGTCCCTTTCGTTTGTAGGAGATTCCCCAATTGTTCGCCTCTCACCCCGCTCCTACAATCGGAATATGGTGCCAGTGGTGGACGTACTGATTCCTACCTACAACCGGCCCGCCGCGCTTGCGGTGACGCTCGCCTGCCTGATTGGGCAGACGTTCCGAGACTTCTCGGTGACCATCGCTGATCAGAGCGAGCCAGAAGCCGTAGAACACAGCGGCGAAGTGCAGGCCGTGATAAGCGTGCTGCGCGCGCATGGGCATGCAGTTTCCATCCTACGCAACCTGCCGAGAAAGGGCATGGCGCAGCAGCGGCAGTTTCTGCTAGAACCGTCGACCGCACCTTATGTCCTGTTCCTCGACGACGACCTGATCCTGGAGCCTTACGTGATCGGCAGCCTGGTGCATGCCATCCGTGAAGAGGCTTGCGGGCTCGTCGGCAGCGCGCTGATTGGTCTGACCCACGTAGATGATGTGCGTCCCCACGAGCAGGCGATCGCGTTCTGGCAGGGACGCGTGCAGCCCGAAATGATCCGCCCGGATACGCCCGAGTGGGAACGCTATAAGCTGCATAACGCCGCCAATATCTTGCATGTTTCAAGACAAATGAATCTCTCGGCATCCGCACCCCGCCGTTACAAGATCGCCTGGGTGGGTGGTTGTGTATTGTATAACGTGGAAAAGCTTCGCCAGGCGGGGGAATTTGCATTTTGGCACGATCTGCCAGCCGCCCATGCCGGGGAGGATGTACTGGCCCAACTGCGGGTGATGGAAGCGTTCGGCGGGTGTGGTCTGATCCCTTCCGGCGTGTATCACCAACAGATCCCTACCACCATCGCAGACCGCACTGTCGATGCGCCGCGCTATCTGAACATAGCGCCCGATTCTGCCTATAATGTTGCCGGTAAGCCTTCTTCCGTTATGCAACATCGTGGCAGAAATCAACAAAGAAAGAACCAGTCATGACCCTTCATGTTTCTGAAGTCAAACCGCAGGCCCCGCCTGGGCGAATCCCCGGCCCCACGTATGTGCAGATTGAACCGGTGGGCCAATGCAACCTGAAGTGCCGCATGTGCCCGATTAATTACCGCGATGACAGCGCGCTCAGCGGGCACACTGGGCGCAAAATGATGGATTTCGATCTGTACTGCCGCATCGTGGACGGATTCACGGGCCTGGAGACCCTGCACCTGCAAGGACTGGGCGAGCCGACCCTCCACCCACGCTTTTTTGATATGGTCCGCTACGCAGCGGCAAAGGGGGTGCGCGTTACGACCAATACCAACCTCACCACGCTCAATGAGGCTCGCGCCGCGCTGTGCGTCGAATCCGGGCTGGATACGCTGCACTTCTCCATTGACGGCACAACTGCCGAAACCTACGAGAGCATCCGTCTCAATGCGCACTTCGATAAGGTGATCCGCAACCTGGAGCATTTGGTAGAAGCAAAAGCACGGCTGGAGAGCGCGCTGCCGCACCTGCACATGGTAATGGTGATCATGCGCCAGAATCTAGCCCAACTGCCAGATCTAGTGCGCATGGCCGCCAAATACGGCGCGGTAGAAGTTTTCGCGCAGCAGCTCTCGCACGATTTTGGCGAACCGGCCTTCCATACCAAGTTCGAGCCGTTGAATACCTACGTGCACGAACAAAGTCTTTTATATGAAGACCCTGAGCGCATCGAGCGCATCTTCAACGAGTCTCGCGCGCTGGCAAAACAGTATGGCATCACCTTGCGCCTGCCCAGCCCCAGAGCCAAGTCGTATCCGCCCGAAATGTCGGGCCGAGATCGCTGCTCCTGGCCCTGGACGAGCGCTTATATCAGCTTCCAGGGCTATGCGATGCCCTGCTGCATGGCCGCCTCGCCAGAGGTCATCCAGTTGGGCCTGATTGACGGTGACAACTTCACCGAAGTATGGAATGGACCGGCATATAACAAGTTCCGCGAAGCGTTGGCCTCTAACGGCGAGCCGCCGGAAGTCTGCCGGTTCTGTTCCATCTATCACGGTAACTTCTAGTGTTTGTGCATCTTGGAAAGCCGGTAAAAGAGTCATCCAACCGGCCCCGAGATGCGTAATAATCAAAAAGGCTGTTCGTACTTTGTTGGATCGTTTTGCGTGACCAACGATCCAACAAAGTGTCCATATTGAATATCACTCAAGTGGGAGAGAATAAGGAGTGAACCATGGCATCCGTAGATATATTGCTACCAACCTATAACCGGCTCGAATCGTTGATTATGTGCCTGAGCGGCGTCGCCGGGCAAACCTTTTCCACCTTTCGCCTGATCGTATCCGACCAGAGCGACGAACCGGTGTGCGATCGCCCGGTAATCCAATCGCTGCTGCGCATCATCGAGGCGCGCGGCGCTACAGTGGAGTGGCACTACCGCGTTCCCTCACAGGGCATTGCCGAGCAGCGCGATTTCTTGCTTGGGCGATCCGCGGCGCAGTACGTCCTGTACCTGGACGACGACGTGTGGATGGAGCCGACCGTGTTGGAAAATATGATCGATACCATCCAGCGTGAGGGAGTCGGCTTTGTGGGCGCGTTCCCCAACGGGTTATCGTACCGCGACGATATCCGCCCGCAACAGCAGCACATTGATTTTTGGGAGGGCGAAGTTAAGCCAGAAGCCATCCGCCCGGATACGCCCGAATGGGAGCGCAACGTGCTGCATCGCGCCGCCAACCTCCACCACGTGAGCCTGCTGATCCCCAAGGGTGAGCAGCGACTGTACAAAGTGGCGTGGATCGCTGCCTGCATCCTCTACGATCGTGAAAAACTGCTGGAGATCGGCGGATTCGGTTTCTGGGACCGCCTGCCACGCTATCAGTCGGGAGAGGAAGTGCTGGTGCAGAACTTGATGATGCGGCGCTGGGGCGGCTGCTCGATTGCGCCCTCGGGCACGTACTTCTCCGAAGTGCCTACTACGGTGCTGAACGACGAAGGCACGGTGGATGGCTCTGCGTTGGAACTGCTCGACGAGATGGTGGAGAAATACGCGCCAGAAGATAAGTACGCAGCCGCCAAGCAAGTTTCGCACGCCTAGCAATGCACGCGAAGGTCGACCCGGTCCGCAAGATTGCCGTCCTGCGAGCCAATGCGTTAGGTGACTACATCTTCGCGCTACCCGCGCTTGATGCGCTGCGCGCCGCATACCCACAGGCGCAGATCACCCTGCTGGGGAAATCATGGCATCAGAGTTACCTCGATGGTCGCCCTGGGCCGGTTGACCGGGTAATTGTGATCCCACGCTACAAAGGCGTCGGCGAAGATGATACCTGGGCAGGCCCAAACGACGAGGAACAGGCTATTATTGATGGCTTTTTCACGCGCATGGAGGCCGAGCATTTCGACCTGGCGCTGCAAATGCACGGCGGTGGAGGCAACTCCAATCCATTTGTGGCGCGGCTAGGCGCGCACGTCACCGCGGGGTCGCGGGCAGCCGGAGCGCCGCCGCTAGATCGCTGGATTACCTACTATTACTGGCAGCACGAGATCATGCGGCTGCTGGAGGTGGCCGCTTTGGTAGGCGCGGAACCAGTAAATATCGAGCCGCATATCACCGTCACGCCCCGCGATCTGCGCGAAGCGTGCCAGGTGGTACCCGATGATGAAGAAACGCTGGTAGTACTACATCCCGGAGCATCTGACCCGCGCAGGCGCTGGTCGGCAGAGCGCTTTGCGCGGGCCGGAGATGCTTTGGTAAAGGCAGGCTGCCGGGTAGCACTGGTTGGCATCCCCGAAGAGCGCGCGGTAGTCGACGCGGTGCTGGATGCAATGGAAGAACCGGCGATGGACCTTTGCGGGCGGCTGAGCCTGCATGGCCTCACCGGGTTGCTTTCACGCGCCGCGATGGTGGTCGCCAACGACTCTGGGCCGCGCCACCTTGCGGAGGCGGTTGGCACGCCGACCGTCAGCATCTTTTGGTGCGGCAACGTGATCAATGCCGGGCCGGCATTCCGAGCGAAGCACCGCCCGCACCTGTCGTGGACAATCCACTGCCCTATCTGCGGGAAGAATACCATCCACGAGGGCTGCGATCACCGGGTCTCATTTGTGGATGAAGTAAGAGTCGAAGCGGTGGTGGAGTCGGCGATGGATTTGTTGAAGGAAGGTAAAGGATTGAGATGTGGCGGGGTATCTGGTAAATGAAGTTTAAGAAATGGATCGCGTAATTAAGTTAGCTCTTCCCAATGGTAGCCTGGCGGCTGAAGCCGCGGCAAGGTCAACGAAGCCCCACCTTCGTGGGGCTAAGAGGGCGTGCCTGCAGAATATCTTTTTCTTACAGACATTCTTTAACCCCACGAAGGTGGGGTTTTGGTGGGTTGCCGCGGTTTCAACCGACAGGCACTGCTCCGACAGCCAAGTACTTTTGAACAGATTTAGTGCCGCCGCGCCCCCACGAGTGTCGGGACACCATCGTCTAGGAGAAGAGAAACCCCACCAAGGTAGGGTTTTGGGTAGCAGCCGCCGGTTTATGGGAGTTTACAAAATCGTACTTGGATCTCTGCGCATACCGCCTCATCCCTCCGCCCCTTCTCATGGAACGCGGTTTCCGCTGGTCAAGCTAATCGACCAACCCACCAGCGTCCAGGAGAAGGGGAACCAGAAATGGATACAAGGCCCCCCCTCTCATGGCACTCGATTCATAGAACCACCTTTACCAATTGTCAAAAAAGAGGCCAGGAGAGGGGGCAGGGGGTGAGGCAGTACGCGCAAAGATCCACGTGCTTTTGTTTTCATCCTCATCAACTGGTAGGATCCCGGTTGGCAATCCTGGAGGTCTCTACATGACCTCCCCCACGGACTACCCGCTTGGCTACGCGCACGAGCGTGACCCATTCGCGCCGGGACTGCTGCAAGCACTACCTGAGCCGCCGCGCAACATCGTTCTGCTAAAGGCTTCGCGCATCGGTGATTTTATCAACACAACACCCGCGATCCGCGCGCTGCATCATGCGCTGCCCCAGGCGCGGATCAGTGTCATCACCCTGCCTATGCTGATCGACCTGGCGGTACGGCTGCCCTACGTCCACCGGGCGTTGCCTTTCCCCGGCTATCCTGGGCTGGCGGACCAGTTCTTCGACGCCCGCAGTGCGCTCGCCTTTATGCAGCAGATGCAGTCGGAGGAGATCGATCTTGCGGTACAGATCCAGGGGACGGGGGTATATTCCAATCCCTTTATGCTCATGCTGGGCGCGAAGCACACCGCCGGGTTTATCCGCGCGGATGACCCACCCGGGCGGCTCTCCGCAGCGCTGCCCTGGCCCACTACCGGGCACGAGATTCGCCGCAATCTGGCGCTGACCAGCTTCCTCGGCGTGCCGGAAGCTGGGTTGAAGCCCGATTTCCCCCTGCTGCCGGAAGATCACGCAGCCGCGGAGCACTGGCTGGAGGGTGTGCCGCAACCCTGGATCGGCATTCACACCTCCGCCCGCGACCGCACCCGCCGCTGGCCCGTAGAACGCTTCGCGGCTGCCGCGGCACAAATTCAGAAGCGCATGGGGGGCACGGTAATCCTGCTGGGCGAGCAGCGCGACCGCGAAGAAATGGAAGCGGCGATCACTGCCACCGGCGCGCCTTTTCGAAACCTTGCGGGCTGCACCACGTTACCTATCACCGGCGCGGTGATCCAGCGGCTGGCGATATTCCTCACCAACGATACTGGCCCTGCGCACATCGCCTACGCCGTCGGCGCGCCAACCGTCACTGTCTTTGGCGGTGGGGACCCGGCCCGCAACGGGCCTATTTTTGACGGACCATTCCGCGTTGCCGCCTTCGATGTGGAATGCCGCCCCTGCGAGACCGGCGACTGCCCAATCGCCTTCCACTGCTTACAGCAAGTCAGCGTGGAGCGTGTGGTCACGCTGGCTGAACAGGTGATGTTGTAACTTTCAAAAGCACGTGCAAAAGAGGTTGTTTGATCGTGTTAAAAATGCGAGGCATTTTCAACACGATCAAACAACCTCTTATTCTTATACCTGCTGGTCCATGCTGCGGATGCGCTCGATCACGCCGGAAGTGGAATGGTTGGCGATGTAGTTGACAATCTCCAGCCGCCCACCGTAACGCTCCACCACTTCGGTCTCTGGCAGGGTTTCGCGGGTGTAGTCGCCGCCCTTCACGTACACGTCCGGACGCACCACGTGGATCAGGTTGATGGGATTATCTTCGGTAAAGCAGGTGACGAAATCCACACAGGAAAGGCCGGAAAGCACTTTCATGCGCTCGATCATATGATTGACCGGGCGCGTAGGCCCCTTCAAGCGCTTTACGCTTTCATCGGAATTGACGCCGATCACCAGCACGTCACCACACGCTTTTGCCTGATTGAGATAGGCCACGTGGGCTGAGTGCAAGATATCAAATACACCGTTGGTGAACACAATGCGCTTGCCCTGGCGGCGCAGCGTTTCCAAACGCGCGCCGAGCGAAGGCAGGTCCTCTACCAGTTTTCGGTCGCCGCCCAGCATCGAGCGCAGCTCGTCGATACAGCAGGCAGCTTGCCCCTCATTGCTCACCAAAATCGATGCCCAGGCTGAGGCGATCTCACCGGCGGCAGGCGAGTCTGCGCCGGATGCGATCGAAAGCGCCAGCGCGGCGATAAACGCATCACCCGCCCCGCTGACTTTGTTGAAGGCCATCTCAGGGGCATAGGTACGGTAGACCGGCTGTTCCGTATCTAAAATCAACGCCCCACCGCTGTCCAATGTGATCGCCACCATCTGCGTATCCAGCGTGTCGAGGATCTTCTCACCAGCTTCGGTCAATCGCGCCAGCGGATCTGCAGCGCCATTGACGTGTCCATTCAATAGGTCGACGGCATTCTGATGACTTGGGCGAACGGCAGCCAGTTCCAGGCCTTTGTAATCATCCAGGCGGCGCGTATCGGCCACCAACACGCAAGGGCGGCGGCCTTGCAGTTGCGCCAGATCTTTCAACAGCGCGTTCGAAAGCACGCCGCGCCCGTAATCAGAAAGAACCACGACATCTGCCCAGGAGCACAGATGGGCCAGTTCCCTCATTATTTTCACCCCTGTCTTTTCATCCGCCGGATCGGTCGTGCCCTGGTCGTAGCGGACGATCAACTGTGTATCGGCATAGATGCGGCGCTTGAGCAGTGTGCTGCGCTCCGCGTGTCGAATTATCCGATCCACCCCCACGCCCTGTGAGCGCAGCAACGCCAGCAGCGTATCCCCCTCATGGTCGCGGCCCACCACCGAAAGCAGCTCCACCGAGGCGCCCAGGCGAGAAAGGTTCACTGCCACGTTTGCGGCGCCGCCCGCCGTTTCACTGGTTTCGCGGGCATCCACCACCGGCACCGGCGCTTCCAGGCTCAACCGCCCCGCCGATCCACGCACGACCGATTCGATGATTGCCTCCCCAACAACCAGCACTTTTTTCTGAGAAAACTTCTCCAGGATGGAAAAGACGTTGTTATCTATATTCATGTTTATCCTGATCCTGCGAAATCCGCGCACATGTACGCCGCGCCGGTTTCTATGGCACGGATCGGGCGGAGAACACCGCCCTACGCGGTTAAAGCCGTAGTTATCGGTCAGTACCGATCTTCTCGGCTCAAAGCCGGCTGTCCGGCTGGCTCGAATGACAACGCCCCCTGTATTACCCGACTCTACCGATCCGCTTCTCTCAAGGAAAGCCGACGATCATCCTATTCTTCTCCCGGGGAAAACCCGCTTCTTCTCCTCGGATACCGCCTATATGTACTTTGTATCTATCCAATGTAAGTGCTCAACCGCAGAGGCCTTTTCTGTGAATCGGATGCTCGCATTGCGAGCTACTGCTTCGCCCGTCTCAAGAAGATTAGTTGCACAAACAACAAATGGTTAGGTCTCTTTACCACGCTTTATCGGATTTGATAATTTATGTAAGGTTTTTAAAAGGTTCAACTGAGAAGCGGGAGGGTATAATTTCATGGACAATAATTATCCAGATTTATCCATAAGAATACGGTACTTCCTCAGCCGGGTATTGGTTTTGTGAGGAAGTAGCTGCGCTACTTCCTCACAAAACACACAAAAACCCGCCCAGCCTGAGCAGTTACAGAATACGTTTCATTTTCTATCATATGCCGGAAAACGGCCTATAAATGGGAACCCATCATGCTTCTTACTCGTGAGAATGGGAATTTAAAGGTATTTGCAGACGCTTACAGCCTGGAGATCGCAAAAGACAGGCCGTTTGTGGTGGTTGAGGACGCGCACGGGCGCAAGATCGCGGATCTGTTCGCGCTGGCTAGCGTCCACCCGACCTGCGGCAAGGATGACACCACCGACGTGGGCACGTGGCGCGCCGAAGAAACGTTGGATGAGATTATGTTTGTGCTGGAAATGCAAAGTTCCGCCTGGGAACGCAAGATCGCCCGCTTCCACTGCCAGCCGCGCCGCTTCCGCTACGAGATCGAAGTGACCGGGCGCGGCGACCTGGACGAAGTGGTCTACTTCGGCGGGTATTCTTCAGCCCATCTGCGCTGGGGCTCGGGCTTCTTTCAATCGGGACGCAAGTTTGAGCAGGTGTTCAACCCCGAGCCGACCTCCGATGAGGTCTATAGCCTGCCCGCCGCCACAACTACCGCCATCAATCTCACCGGCGTGCCCCTGCCGGGCCGCGCGGATTGGTTCTACACTCCGCCCCCGTTCTGCTTCGGCGCGTCCACCGAAGAAGGTTGGATGAGCTTTGGCATCGAAGCAAAGATGGGGGGCAATCGATTTAACGACTACACCTATCACGGCGGAGTCAATTCCTTCTACCTCTCGCTGGCGTACGAAGGCCATACGCACGTAGATGGCCTTTACACCTTGCCTGCCGTCGGCTTCGACTTCGCCCCCGATCCATACACCCTGCTTGCCGCGCACGTACACCATTTGCGCGCTGCCGGGCTGGTTCCGCAGCCGGTTGGCGCGGCTCGCCCCACATGGTGGAGCGAGCCGATGTTCTGCGGGTGGGGCGCGCAGTGCCACCTTGCCAACACGTTGGGCGGGCGCGCACCCGAGCACGCCACCCAGGCAGCGTATCAGAACTTTATGCGCGAGTTGGAAACGAACGGGATTTTCCCCGGCACGGTAGTTCTGGACGACAAGTGGCAGGCGACCTACGGCAATAATGAGGCCGATATCACCAAGTGGCCCGATCTGCCCGGCTTTATCCGCGAGCGCCACGCCGCAAACCAGCACGTGCTGCTATGGTTGAAGGCCTGGGATCCGGAAGGCGTGCCGGCGGAAGAGTGCATCACCAACGCCGGGGGAAAACCGGTGGCAGTTGACCCGACCAACCCCGCCTACGAGCGCCGCCTGCGTAACTCGGTACGATCGATGCTCTCCGCCGAAGGGTTGGATGCAGATGGCTTCAAGATCGATTTCAGCGCCCGCATACCCAGCGGCCCCGGCATGCGCGCATGGGGCAGTGAATGGGCACTGGAGCTGATGCACCGCTACTTCGCGATCATCCACGATGAAGCCAAGCGGGTGAAGCCTGACGCATTCATCATCACCCACACGCCGCACCCCTATCTCGCCGGGCTGATGGATGCGATCCGCCTGAATGACATCAACACCGATCATGACGTGCGCCGCCAGATGGCCCACCGCGCTCGCGTGGCTGCAATCGCCTGCCCCGAAGCGCTGATCGACTCGGACAATTGGCCGATCCGCGACCGGGCTTCGTGGCGCGAATACCTGACCATGAAACCTCTCCCTGGCATCCCCGCGCTGTACTATTCCAGCCACTTCGACTCAACCGGAGAGCCGCTTACCGATGACGATTACAGCCTGCTGCGCGAAACCTGGGCAGATTACCGCCGCATGATCGCCGCGCAGAAAGCAAGACCCAGCGCGCAGAAGATCCGCGAGTTGGGCGGTGCGTACCTGCCTGTAACCAACCGGCTGGTGAAAAAACTGGCCCTTTCTCATACCTTACCCGTTGCCACCAAGCCGCTGAAAGCCTGGCAAAATGATAGTACCTTACTGGAGCAAGAAGAATGACCGAGAAGAAGAAGAAAAAACTCTACTTGATTGGGAACGCGCATATCGATCCCGTGTGGCTGTGGCAGTGGCAGGATGGCTTCCACGAAACAAAGGCCACCTTCCGCTCCGCGCTCGACCGGATGAACGAGTACGAAGATTTCGTGTTTGTCTCCAGCTCGGCAGCAATCTACGAGTGGGTGGAACAAAGCGATCCGACCATGTTCGCCGAGATCCAGCAGCGCGTTGCCGAAGGCCGCTGGAAGATCGTTGGCGGCTGGTGGATTGAGCCCGACTGCAACATCCCTAACGGCGAGTCGTTTGTGCGCCAGGGTCTGTACGGGCAGCACTACTTCCAGCAGAAGTTCGGCGTGACCGCCAAAGTTGGCTACAATCCCGACAGCTTTGGCCACCACGGCATGCTCCCGCAGATCCTCAAGAAGAGCGGCATGCCCTACTACGTCTTCATGCGCCCCTCGCCGCACGAGAAGGGCTTGCCCAGCCGCCTGTTCTGGTGGGAGTCGGATGATGGTTCGCGCGTGCTAACCTTCCGCATCGCATTGGAATACTGCTCATGGGGCAAAGATCTCAAGCGCCACATCAGTAACATCGCTACCGAGCTAAAAGACCCGATGAACGAAATGCTGTGCTTTTACGGCGTGGGCAACCACGGCGGCGGCCCCACCAAAGAAAACCTGGAGAGCATCAAAGCCTTACGTACCGACCCAGCCATGCCCGAACTGACCCTCTCTGCCCCTGAAGAATTCTTCGAGGATGTACAGCAGAAGAGCAACATCATCCCCGTGGTCCACGAAGATATGCAGCACCATGCCTCGGGCTGCTATGCCGCGCACTCAGGCGTGAAGAAGTGGAACCGCACCGCCGAGAACAAGCTAATGGCAGCCGAGAAGTTCGCGTCACTGGCCAAACAGGTGGCCGGCGCCACGTATCCCAACGAGTTCGACCGTGCCTGGAAGAATGTGCTGTTCAACCAGTTCCACGATATCCTGGCGGGCACCAGCCTCGAAGCCGCCTACGACGACGCCCGCGATCTGTACGGTGAGGCGTTTGCTATCGCCGACCGAGCAGCGAACAGCGCCATTCAGGCCCTTGCCTGGCGCATCGATGTGCGCCCCGAAGCCGGGTTGATCCCGATTGTGGTGTTCAACCCGCACACCTGGGCCGTTCGCGCCAACGTGGAGATCGAAATGGGCTACGGGAAGGACCACGAAGGCACCATCCTGGTGGACGACGAGGACAACGAAGTGCCCTTCCAGTTCGTGCAGTCGCAGGCTACTTCCGGCGGGCGCAAGCGCCTCAGCTTCATTGCCGAGCTGCCCTCACTGGGCTACCGCCTGTACCGCATGGTCGCCCGCCCGCAGGCCGGCGCATTCAAAGCTGTGGAAGGCTCGGATACGGTGATGGAAAATGCCCGTTACCGCCTGGAGTTCAACCCGGAGACCGGGTACATCAAGTCGCTGCGCGATAAGGCCCATGATGCAGAACTGTTTATCGCGGATGCAGCTGTGCCGGTGGTGATCGATGACCCATCTGATACCTGGAGCCACAACGTATTCACCTTCAACCACGTTGCGGGCAAGTTTAAGGCTCGCATCGTGCAGATGGTGGAGCAAGGCCCGGTCAAGTCGGTCATCCGCGTGATCAGCGAGTACAACAAGTCCACGTTGATCCAGGACTTCGCCATGTTTGCCGACCGCGACGAGATCGAGGTTTCGGTGATCGTAGACTGGCACGAGCACCACAAAATGCTCAAGCTGCGCTTTCCGATGAACATCATTCAGATGAAGGCCACCTACGAAATCCCCTACGGCCACATCGAACGCACCGCCAGTGGCACAGAAGAGCCAGGGCAGAGCTGGATCGATCTCTCCGGTATCTCGCGCGACTCGGGCGACCGCTGCGGGTTGAGCATCCTCAACGACGCCAAATACAGCTACGACGTGAATATTCGAGACATCGGCATGACGGTGCTGCGCAGCCCGATCTACGCCCATCACATGCCGCTGGTGCCCGAAGCCGACAAGCTCTACACCTATATGGACCAGGGCGTGCAGCGGTTCAAGTACACGCTGCTGCCGCACAGCAGCACCTGGGATGAAGCCGGAACGGTGCGAAAAGCCGCGGAACTGAACCAGCGCCCGGTGGCGTTGGTGACCACCTTACACGAAGGCGACATGCCGCGCAGCGCCAGCTTCCTCTCGGTCGATCATGAGAACCTGCTCGTCTCGGTGCTAAAAAAGGCCGAGGACAACGATGACCTGATCGTGCGCGTGTACGAGACGGCGGGCGTCACCACGAGCGGAACCATCCGCCTGGAAGCCTGGAACTGCACGATTGAAGCCACTTTTGGCCCGTGCGAGATCAAAACCTTCCGCGTGCCCGCCGATGCAAGCCAGCCGGTGGTGGAGACGAACCTGCTCGAGTGGGTTACGTAGAACCTGACTTTCTGAGTTTGTTACAATGCCGCGCGCTAACTAGCACGCGGCATTGTGTGTTAAAGACGCCTCACCCCGGCCGAGCTTCACCGGAGAATCCTTTATTCTGGATAGACCAGAAAGTTCCCGGTGAAGCCCTCCATTTCGCAAGCGAAATAGAGAGGGAGGCTTGCAAACGAATACCTAAGCGGAACAAGTCACCCTCTCTATTTTTCGAAGAAAAATGGAGAGGGCCGGGGTGAGGCGTCTTCCAGAACAACTTATTGGTACAATTCCCCCCATGGATACCCGTCTCGCATATACCAACAAAGCCGAAATGTATGCTCGCTACCGCTGGGACTACGCCGCCGAAGCCATCGAATTCATCATTCAAACCGCCGGGCTAACCGGCGATTCCGCTGTCGTTGACCTGGGTGCGGGAACGGGCAAGCTCACCGCCCACTTTGCGGGCAGAGTGGCAAAACTGGCTGCCGTAGAGCCAAACCGCGCAATGCTGGTGTACGCGGAAGAAGCGCTGCAGAACTTCCCCGGCTGTACCTGTATCGAAGCGCCCGCAGAGGCTACCGGCCTGCCCGACTCGTTTGCCGATCTGATCACCGCAGCGCATGCGGTGCACTGGTTTGACGCCGGGCCTGCGCTTCGTGAGATCCGCCGCATCCTCAAGCCCGGCGGCTGGATCGCCATCCTGCGCAACAACGATATGGAGCACGAGCTGAGGAGAGCCGTGGGGGCGGTATCCACCGCGGAAAACGGGGTACGGCAGGTTCACCAGGCGCCTTCCAACAATGTCCCGTTGGACTTTTTCTACGCGGGTGAGCCAACGGAAACGCACAAGTTCCCCTTTGTCTTCCGTCAGAACTGGGAGGGCTTCCTCGGTGCTGCCATCTCCGCCTCGTTCAACCCGAACCCCGGCGACCCAGCGTTCCCTGCCTTTGAGCAGGCCATGCACGGGGTGTTCGAGCGCTTCGCCGTTGATATCGACGGGGACAAATGGCTCGAAAACCGGGTGGAAACGGAAGTTGTGATCGGCAAGATGGGTATAATAAACCAAGAATAGCTGTTGGTGCTTTGTTTCGTTTCATGTGGTGACAAAGTCACCACATGAAACGAAACAAAGCACCATAATAGCGAACCGATTCGAGGAGGGATACCATGAAGTTCGGTGTATGCGGCGGGCCAGAGATTGGGCAAATTGCAAAAAGCTGCGGCTACGATTATTTTGAGTGGAGCGTTGGCGGGTTGTTGAACCCGCGCGAAGAGGAGGAGGTTTTCGAGTCGGCGCTGGAACAGGCGAAGGCAGTTGGCCTGCCCTGCCCGGCCGTGAATGTCTTTATCCCCGGCGATCTCAAGATTGTGGGGCCAGACGTGCCGCGCAGCGCGCTAGAGGGCTATGTAACCACGGCCTTACGTCGGGCGGAGATTGCCGGCGTGGAGCGCGTGGTGTTCGGCTCGGGCGGCGCGCGGCGCATTCCCGATGACTTTGACCGTGAGCGCGCCTGGCAGCAGTTGATCGAGTTCTGCCGCATGGTCGGTGCAATCGCCCAGGATCACGGCGTGCTGATCGCCATCGAGCCGCTGAACCTGACCGAAACCAACGTGATCAACACGGTGGCGGAGGGTGCAAAGCTTGCCCGCGACGTGAATCACTCCAATATCCGCTTGCTGGTAGATGGCTACCACTGGGCCAAGGATAACGACACAACCGAAGGCATCATCGAAAACGCCGACTTGCTGGTGCACGCGCACGTGGCAACCGTAGACGGTCGCCGCCCGCCGCGCGATGGCGATACAACTGAGGGCTTTTTCCAGGTGCTCAAGAAGGCCGGGTACGATGGCCGCGTCTCAATTGAGGGCCGCATCGACAACCCGCAGGAAGAGTTGCCCCGCGCGCTGGAGATTATGAAGAAAGCGGTTAACAGCTAGCACACAGCCAGCGGAGGTCTCTTTGCGTTATCCCCAAAAACAGGCAGTGATCACTGCGCTGCGTGCTCGTCAGGCGCTTGCCAGAACACGGCTGCTGGAACTCCAACAAGTGGAAAACCGCTTCCCGTGGATCCGGCTGGGTGTTCTCATCGGCGGCACTGTCATTTCGTTCGTCGCGTGGTCGCTGCTGCCCACCTGGGCGGCGGTGACGGTCATGGCGCTTGCGCTGGCGGTGTTTATCGTTGCAGCCGTCCTTCACCGCCGCGTTACTGACGAGATGGAACGCATGATCGCGTTTGAGGATCAGCTCAGCACGCACCTCGCCCGCGCAGCGCTCGATTGGCAGATCATCCCCGCGCCTGTGCGAATCGATCCGCCCGCGGCGCATCCCTTCGCCGCCGACCTGAACATTACAGGGGAGCGCTCGCTGCACCAACTGCTCGATACCACAACGTCGCTGGGCGGTTCGCGACTGCTGGCAAGCTGGCTGCTGCAAACCACTCCCGATGATGCCCAAACGCTCGAACGGCAGGCGCTGGTGAGCGAGCTGATGGCCCGTCCGGCGTTCTGTACACGGTTAGAGCTTTCGGGGCTGCTGGCGGCGGGGAATACCGCAGTGGTCAACGACAAAAACAACATTCGCTCCCGAATCGACGGCGATGCGCTAGTAAAATGGCTCAACACGCACAGTTCAGCGGGCTCGCTTGGGCCAATTGTTGCAGTGCTGGGCTTGCTGGCAGCGGCGAACATCGTTCTGTTTGCCCTCAACGCGATCGGGGTTATCCCAGCTTGGTGGATCGCCACATTTGTGATCTACATGGGCATCCAGGCGGCCCGCTACCGTGAGTCGGCGGACGTGTTCGGTGAGGCGTACGACCTGGCGCGGCGGCTCGGGCAGCTTCGTGTGGTGCTAACGGACCTGGAAACCTATCCCTTTCCGCCCGGCAGCCACCTATTCGAGCGCTGCGCTGCAATCTGCGCCGCCCCGCAGCGGCCCTCGCTGGCCCTGCGCCGCATCGGACGGATCGTTTCGGCGGCCAGCCTGCGCCAAAACCCACTACTCTCGCTGGCGTTGAACCTTCTCGTACCGTGGGACCTCTTCTTCGCCTACCAACTGGAGCGCATGAAGCGCGAGCTGGCGAACCTGCTGCCGGATTGGCTGAATGTCTGGTACGAACTGGAAGCACTGGCGGCACTCGCCGGTTACGCCCTGCGCAACCCCGAATCGACCTTCCCCGAAATCGCGACGGCCTCTACCGGCCCAATCCGCCCGGTATTCGCCGCCTTTGAAATGGGCCATCCGCTGATTCACGAAGACGTGCGAGTGGATAACAGCTTTACGATGGAGGAATTGGGCCAGGTGTCTATCATCACCGGGTCCAATATGTCGGGCAAGAGTACGTTCTTGCGCACCGTTGGCATTAACATGGTGATGGCCTACGCGGGAACCACCGTCCCCGCCCGGCGACTGCGTACCGTGCCCTTCCGCCTGTTCACGTCGATGACGCTCAACGACTCGCTGGCGGATGGTATCTCGTTCTTCTACGCCGAGGTGCGCCGCCTGCGCGCGCTGCTGGAGGGGCTGGAGGGCGATCATGCACTGCCTATGTTCTTCCTGATCGACGAAATCTTCCGCGGCACAAACAATCGCGAGCGCGCAATCGGCTCGCGGAGCTATACCCAGGCGCTCGCCGGGCGCAACGGCGTGGGGCTAATTTCTACGCACGATCTGGAACTGGCGCATCTGGAGGAAAGCATTCCGGCGGTTTCGAACTTCCACTTCCGCGAGGATATCCATGATGGAAAGATGGTATTTGACTACACCATCCGTCCCGGCCCCAGCCCCACAACCAATGCTCTGCGCATCATGAAGCTGGCAGGGCTGCCGGTGGAGGAATAAAACCGCAGAGTTCGCAAAGGCACGCAGAGAAAAGCTTTTCGAACTTTGTTGGATCGTTTTGTGGGGGCCCCCACGGTTGG
>JAEYTI010000342.1 GCA_023434145.1 Chloroflexota bacterium
AAGTAGAACAATTCGCCGCGCGGGGCTTCCACCCGGCTGATGGCCTCACCCTGTGGGATGCGCCGCGGCACTTTTACCATCAGATCACCCTCGGGCAAATGGTCGAGGATCTCGCGAATCAGGCGGTACGACTCGAACAGCTCATTGATACGGACGATAAAGCGCGCTTCCAGGTCGCCCTGCTCGTGGATAAATGGACGCACAGGGAAGTCGGGATAGGCCGCGTAGGGCGCGTTCACGCGGATGTCGTCCATCACCCCAGAGGCGCGAGCGGTTGGGCCAACTGCGCCAAACTGCGACACCTGCGCTTTGGTCATCACACCCACGTTGCGGGTGCGGGCCAGGAAGGTCTCATCCGTGGTGACTACCTTGAGGTAGAAGTGCGTGCGCTCCTCCAAAAAGTCGATGCCGCGGCGGATGGAGTCGGCCTGCTGATCGTTTACGTCCACTTTTACCCCGCCGATCAGGTTGACGGAGTAGTGCACGCGGTTGCCGGTCACCGATTCCAGCAGATCCATTACTGTTTCGCGATCGCGCCAGGAGTACATGAACAGGGTGTCATAACCGCCTTCGTGCGCGCAGACTCCCAGCCACAGCAGGTGGCTGTGCACGCGTTCCAGCTCGCACATCAGCGTGCGGATGGCCTGAGCGCGCGGGGGCACAGTCACCTTCGCCAGCTTTTCAACCCCCAGCGCCAGGGCTGTCGCATGCACGTGCGAGCAAATGCCACACACGCGTTCCACCAGGTAGAGGTTCTGAGTCCAGTTGCGGCTTTCAGCGCCCTTCTCGATACCGCGATGCACGTACCCTAACCGCACCGTGGCGTTGGTTACAATCTCGCCGTCCACTTCAAACTCAAAGTGACCGGGCTCCTTCAAGGCCGGGTGCTGCGGACCAATCGGAACGATAAATTTTTCGTGGGGAGGAAGGGTTTCCATATGCTGCTCCCTTTACTGGTCTAACTGCTTGAAGGATTTGCGCATTGGGTACACGCCATCCGGCCAATCATCGGGCAGCAGCAGGCGGGCGCGATCGGGGGTGCCGTCGAAGATCACACCGAACATCTCCATTGCCTCGCGCTCGTAGAGCGTCGCCGAAGGGATTAGATCGCAGACAGTCGGCGCGACCGGATCGCCGTAGGTCACGCGGATGCGCAGGGTCACCACGAACGGGCCTTTGCAGAAGTGGTAAAGCAGTTCGGTGCCGCCTTCGTAGCTCTCGCTCTGCGGAAGATCCATCCCGGTAATCGCGGAAAGATGCCAGCCGCCATCATCCAGAATTCGCTTGGCTGCGTCAGACAGTTGGAACGGGTTGGAGAGATAAACATCCATCCGTTCCGGATCAGGATTTTCCACGCGCTCGGCCATCGAGACCAGCTTCACTTGCATATGATCCAGTACTTCCATAATCTCACTTTCCCTTCTTCAGGCTGCCCAAAAGTTGCACCACGCCGTCGATAATCGCTTCAGGTCGCGGCGGGCAGCCGGGTACATATACGTTGACTGGCAGCACCTCGTCGAGGCCACCGACGATGTTGTAGCAATCGTGGAAAATGCCACCCGAAGTGCCGCAGCACCCCACCGCCATCACGAATTTTGGCTCGGGCATCTGCTCGTAGATACGCAGCAGGCGCTCGCGCTGCAAGCGGGTTACCGGGCCGGTGCAGATCAGGATATCCGCGTGGCGAGGCGAGCCTTGCAGCTTCACGCCAAAGCGCTCCAGATCATAGCGCGGGGTCAGCGTAGCGAGGATCTCAATATCGCAGCCATTACACGATCCGCTGTTAAAGTGGATCGCCCAGGGAGAGTTGGTCAGAGACCACAGGCGCACCTTGTCGAGCACGCGCTGCCAGGGCGAGCGCGTTTCGGTCATGGGTTGAAGGTCTACCATATAAACTCCTTCCGAAAGTCGCACAAGCAGCACTCTATCCGAGAATGAGAGCCACCAGAGTCAGGCACAGGCCGACAATGTAAATGGCCTGATTATTCGACAGGTTGCCGAGGCCCAGCACCAGCATACCCAGGTGCAGGATGGCAAAGAAAAATGCCACGATAAAAAATGGCCGGTAGCCGGGTGCGGCTGCGATGCTGGATGCTTTTTCACCGCCGCCATAGGTGCTGCTCTTGGCGAAGCTGGGTTTACCCGGCCCCGCGAGCTGGCGGCCCAGCCACAGAATCACCCCCACCAGGGGGATGTAGAGTAAGAAAGCAACAGGTGGAGAAAGTAGAACATCCATCGGCATACCTCCTAATTACCAGCGCCGGACGCCTGCGCCAGCCCGCCAAATATCTGCCAGAGCGTCTGCCCGGCAGGTTCCGTCAGCCCGTTCACCAGGGTGGGCCAAAAACCAATAGCCACAACTGCCAGGGTCAGCAGCACAACCGGAACCATCATCAGCACCGGGGCCGGCTTACCTGAGAGAACGGCAAGCGACGGCGCATTGCGGTACATGCGGTTGACCAGCGGAGCGTAGTAACCCAGCGAAAGCACACTGTTGAGCGCGGCGAAGACTACCAGCAAGATCACCGGCAGGTTTTGCGTTTCTGCGCCGCCAACAAAGATCTGCCACTTCGACATAAAGCCGGCCAGCGGGGGCAGGCCGCCCAGCGCCAGCATCGCAACGCTGAGGGCAAATGCAACAAACGGATAGCGCTTCGATGCGCCGTTCAAATCGTCCACCGTCAGCGGAGAATGGCTGCCGCGCGCCACGTGCAGCGTGTAAAGCAGCACGCCCGCCGCGAGGAAGGCCAATCCCTTCATCAGCGCGTGTGTGAAGAGGTGGAAGAATCCGCCCGCCGCCGCGGTGGTGTTATGCAGGGTCGCGGCGACGCCAAAACCAATCAGCATGTAGCCCATGTGCGTCAGGCTCGAAAAAGCCAGCATGCGCTTTATCTGCGTCTGGCGCAAGGCCATCAGGTTGCCGAAGATGATATTTACCGCGCCAAAGATCAGCATGAGCGTGCCCCACACTGGCAGCATACCCGGCAGCCCGCCAAGCGCGCGCAGCATGGCGATCAGGCCTGCTTGAATGACCACGCCCGAGAGCATGGCGCTGATTCCGCTGGGTGCCTGGGAATGCGCATCTGGCAGCCAGGTATGCAGGGGCACCAGCGCAGCCTTTATGCCAAATCCGATGATGAACAGCGCACCCGCCGCCAGGGTGAGTGTATTCACCTGGCCTGGCCAGAGCGAGATTTCTTCCAGATGCAGTGTGCGCGCCTGAGAGAGCACCATGGCAATGGCAATCAACACAAACACCGACCCCACCGCCGACTGCACCAGGTACTTTACGCCCGCTTCCAGCGATCCGCGCTCGTTGGCGTAAAAAGCCACCAGCAAGTATGAAGAGACCGCCATTGCCTCGAACCACACCCATAGGTTGAAGAGATCATTGGCCATACCCAGGCCAATGATCGTGCCCGTCATGGCGGGCAGCAGGGCATAATATTTTTCCTCGCCCTCTTCGCCGGCCATGTAAGGGATGGAGAAGATCAATACCAGCGTGCTCAACAGCAGGGCAGTTGCGCCCAACAGCAGCGCAATCCCATCCATCCGCATGGGGATCGTGCCAATCTGGATCTCGATAATGCCACCGGCGATCACCCGCGGCGCGAGGACTGCCATCGGCACCCAGGTGGCGAGCAATGCAATCAGCGACAGCAAACAAGCCAGTGTGCAGCGGCGGTTGGGTTTGCCCTGCGCCATGTTCAGGCGCACGACCGACCGCCCTACCAGATAGATCAGCGGGGCAGCGCCCAGTGGGAGCACCAGCACCCAGATCATTGCATCATGTACTGTCATGGTTTACGCTCCCAGCATCACAATCAGCAGCACCGCAATCAACCCGGCGATGATGCCAACAACATTCCAGCTCAGGTGGCCCGTTTGCAGGCCGCGCAGGCCCTCGGCCCACGACTGCACTTCCTTCACCACCGCGCTATTTACCGCCTCGAAGCCAAAGCTGTTCTCTACCACCCAGCGGAAACTCTGCAGCGGCTCGATGATCAACGTTAGCTTACCGCGCAGTACCCAGGCCAGCAGGCCCAAAGCCACAACCCCCATCGCCAGCCAGGTGGCCGGGGCCAGCGCCACTTCTTCCAGCACAGCCAGCGTGCCATGTGCCTCAATATGGTGCAGCGGCAGCGATTCGGCCAGCAGGTGGCCAAACGGCCCGGCAAGCAGCCAGGTGGTCAGCGTGCCAAATGCCAGCGGATAGAGCGCGGCGCGCATGGCAATTCCAGCATCGTGCAGGTGCGCGTGCGTTTTCGGCGCGCCAAAGAACACCATCCACACGCAGCGGAAGGTATACAGCGCCGTGAGACCCGCGCTGAAGACCATCACCGCAAACATCCAGGTGGGGCCGTGCGCCAGGCCGGCTTCCAGCACCAATTCCTTGCTCCAGAAGCCGTTGAGGATGGGTAATCCCGCCAGCGCTGCCGCGCCAATGATAAACACCGCGCGTACCACAGGCATCTGCTTACCCAGGCCGCCCATCTTGCGCATATCGCGCGTGCCTGCGGCGTGGATCACCGCGCCAGCACCCAGGAACAGCAGCGCTTTGAAGACGGAATGGCTCAGCAGGTGGAACTGGCTGGCAAAAATGCCGCCCGCTCCCACTGCGTAAACCATGTAGCCAAGTTGGGATACGGTAGAGTAGGCCAGAACCCGTTTCAGGTCGTTGGCCGCCAGGGCCATCAACGCTGCCATCAGGGCTGTGATCACGCCCACCGCCATAACCGACTCACGCCACATGGGCACTTCGGCGAACATGGGGTAGAAGCGTGCCAGCAGGTACACACCGGCATTCACCATCGTCGCCGCGTGGATCAGCGCGCTGACCGGGGTAGGCGCTTCCATCGCATCGGGGAGCCACGTCTGGAAGGGGAACTGCGCCGACTTAGCCGCCGCAGCGATCAGGAAACCAAACGCCATCACTGCCAGAACGTCGGCAGGCAGGTTCCCGGCGCTTGCCATCAGCACGCGGATGTCGAACGTGCCCGCATACGCATACGCGACCAGCGCGCCCAGCAGCAGCCCAACGCCGCCAAGCTGGGTTATGATCAGCGCCTTCATGCCACCCGCCACCGCCTTCGGATCGTCGTTATAGAACGAGATCAGCGCGTACGATGCCAGCGCGGTCATCTCCCAGAAGATGAACATCAACAGCAGGTTGCTGGTGAGCACCAGGCCTGCCATTGCGCCGATGAAGAACAGCACCAGGGCGTAGTAGCGGCCAAGCTGCTTCTCGCCCTTCATGTAATCGATGGAGAAAATCACCGCCAGCGAGCCGATCACCGAAGCGACCACCGCCAGGAAGGTGCCCAGACCATCGGGGTAGAAGGTGAAGTTTCCAAACCCGCGGCCCATCTCCACGCCAAAGCTCCAATCGTGCTCGGGCTGCGCGGCGATGATCGCCAGCAGCGCCAGCGAAGCAGCCGCCCCCGCGACAGAGAATGCCCCGGCGAGCACATTTTGCGCCTTTGGGCGTGTATCACCAATGCGCCAAACCAGCAGCGCCCCCAGCCACGGGATCCCGATGACCAGCAAAACCAGCAAAGCAGCAGTTGTCATCATCGCCTACCTCCGCAGCGTGGTAATCGCGCGCACGTCGAGCGTACCAAAATGGCGGCGCACCTGAACAGCCAGGGCCAGCGCCACCACCGCGACAATCGTATCCGCCACAATCACAGTGAGCGCCAGGCTTTGGCCCAGCTCCGCGTCACCGGCGATCTGCCCGGCAGCGATCAGGGCCAGCATGGCGCCTTTGAGCAGGAGTTGCAACGTCACAACCACTTTAATCAAGTTGCGCACAATCAGCAGACCGTACAGGCCAATTGCCAGCAACCCCAAAATAGCAACCAGCAAAATAGAAAGGCTCATTGGCTCTCCTCCCCAACCGCATGGACTGCTTGAGAGTCAGCCAGCAGGCCCAAGACCCCCATCACCCCCGAGAAGATCAGCACCACCTGGAGCAGAACGTCTAGCGAGCGATGTTCCCAAAGGACGGTTTTGAACTGTACGTATAGGGGTTCATGAACAGTTACTTGCAAGCCCAAAACGTCGCGGTTCATCCAGCCCAAAAGCACCAGGCTGACGGCAACCAAAACCCACGCCAGCGGTTTTGGCACGATAGGCTGTGCAGTGAGCACTTCTTCACCGGCGATATTGATGGCAAAGACGAACAGTACCGTTACCAGGCCAGCCCCAACACTAAGTTCAATGACGGCGACTTCCGGCGCGCCCAGCAGGTAGAGTTCCAGCGCAACAAGCGCGCTCGTCCCTGCCAGCCATAACGCCGAGAGCAGCAATCTTCCCGCGCGGACTGCACGAATGGCACAGAACAGCAGTCCAACGACGACAAGAATGTGAACGATCATGGCTTACCCTCCCTATAAAAGCTGCCCACAAATATTCCATTGTTGTTCAGTCAATCACCTTCGCTTATAACCTATCTTGTGATAATTGTCACGTGATAGACTGCCAAATAAGTAATGCACTTCATCACAAATGATGACGTTTCTGTCATTTATTTCCATAACATAAAAACGGGTGGCGTGTGCCACCCGTTTTTATGTTATGGAAATAAATTATCCTGCGCCTTCGGCTTCTTCACCAATCGGCTCAACAAGGTCGAGCCGCCCGGTGCGGATCGTGTTTTTCACATCCGCGATCGCCTTGGTGATCTTAATCTCACGCGGGCACGCCAGCGTGCAGTTGAACACGGTGCGGCAGCGCCACACGCCATCTGGGCTGCCCAGCTTGATCAGGCGCTTAGCTGCACCGCGATCGCGGCTGTCATAGATGAAGCGATGGGCGTTCACAATCGCCGCCGGGCCAACATACTTGTTGTTCGACCAGTACGACGGGCAAGAGGTGGTACAGGCCGCGCATAAGATGCACTTGGTAGTATCTTCAATCAGCAAGCGCTCTTCGGGGGTCTGCAAGCGCTCTTTCTCCGGCTCCGGCTCGTCGTTGATCAGGTACGGCAGGATCGATTTGTACTGATCAAAGAACGGCTCCATATCGACGATCAGATCGCGTTCCACCTTGAAGCCCAGCATCGGCTCCACGGTGATCTCATCGCTGCCCAGATCTTTTACCAGCACTTTGCAGGCCAGGGCATTTCTGCCGTTGATCCGCATGGCATCCGAGCCGCATACGCCGTGGGCGCACGATCGCCGGTACGAGAGCGTGGGGTCCAGGTCACCGTGGACGTATTCCAACAGATCCAGTACGCGGTCGGTCGGCTCGGCTTTCACCTGAAAAGTTTCATAATAGGGCTTGTCGCCCTTGGTCTCCGGCTGGTAGCGATATACTTTTAATTGAACGAGCATACGAGTCTCCTCCTCGGGAAATCGATGCGGTCCTGGTTGATTTTGTCGTTCTACGAGACAATCAACCAGGAATGCATTGACTAATATGTTCTTTCTTTGGGCTGGTACTTGGTGATCACCACCGGCTTGTAGTCGAGCCGCACCTGGCCTTCATCCAGCCAGGCCAGCGAGTGCTTGAGCCAGCTTGCATCGTCGCGGCGGGGAAAATCCTCGCGGGCGTGGCCTCCGCGGCTCTCTTTGCGGGCCAGGCACGCCTCCGCGGTGATCTGCGCCAGGTCGAGCAGGTTGCCCAGCTCCCACGTCAGCAGCAGATCCGAATTGTAGGCGCGGGTGGTATCCGCCACCTTCACTTCCTGGAAGCGCTCGCGCAGCTCGCGGACCTTATCTACCGCGTGCTGCAAACCTTCTTCTGTGCGGAAGACGCCCACCGTGTCGAACATCTCCGTCCGCATCTCACGGCCAATCTGCGCGGCGCGTTCTTTGCCCGAGCCATTGTGCAGCCGGTCGATCTGTTCGCGGACGAACTCGGTTGGGTCGGCGGGCAGGGTTTGGAAGTTCGTGCCATTGGCATATTCCGCCGCGCGGAGGCCCGCGTACTTGCCAAACACAATCAGATCGACCAGCGAGTTGGTGCCCAGGCGGTTCGCGCCGTGTACGGACACGCAAGCGCACTCACCCGCTGCGTACAGGCCCGGGATCACCGTATTGCCGGCATCGGAGATGACCTCCGCATATTTGTTGGTAGGAATCCCGCCCATGGCGTAGTGCGCCGTCGGCTGCACCGGCATGGGATCTTTCACCGGGTCGACGCCCAGGTAGGTGCGGGCGAAATCGGCAATATCGGGGATCTTGCTGAGAATTTCGGCGGCGGTAACCCGGTACGGCGAGCCATCCGGGCGCACGCGGCCGTCCATCTCGGCAAATTTGTTGACCGTTTCTGGGCGTACGTCCAGCAGCATATACTTCTGCCCGTTGATGTCGCGCCCGGCGCGGGTCTCAAGGTAAATGGCGCGCGAAATCACATCGCGCGAGGCCAGGTCTTTGATGCGCGGGGCATAGCGCTCCATAAAGCGCTCGCCCTCGCTGTTGATCAGCACGCCGCCTTCGCCGCGCACTGCTTCGGTGATCAGGATGCCCAGCTTGTAGATGCCGGTGGGATGGAACTGGAAGAACTCCATATCCTCCAGCGGGATACCGCGCCGCATAACGATCGCGGCCCCGTCGCCGGTGTAGGAATAGGCATTGGAGGTAATCTCCCACATGCGCCCATGCCCGCCGGTGGCGAAGATGACGGCCTTGCTGTGGAATACGTGCAGCTCGCCCGTTGCCAGCTCAACCGCTACCACGCCCGCCGTCTGCCCATTGACCATCAGCAGATCCATCACCTGATATTCGTCGAAGAACAGGATATTGTTCTTGATGCACTGCTGGTAGAGGGTCTGCAAGATCATGTGACCGGTGCGGTCGGCAGCGTAGCACGAGCGGCGCACCGGTTTGCCAGAGACGTTATTGGTGTGCCCGCCAAACGGCCGCTGGGCGATCTTGCCCTCTGGCGTGCGCGAGAATGGCAGCCCCATATGCTCGAGATCATAGACCGACTGAACCGCCTCGTAACACATAAACTCGATCGCATCCTGGTCGCCGAGGTAATCGGACCCCTTCACGGTATCAAAGGCGTGCCATTCCGGGTGATCTTCCTCGTAGTTCCCCAGGGCCGCGCCAATGCCGCCCTGCGCCGCGCCTGTATGCGAGCGCACTGGGTAGAGCTTGCTGATCACAGCGGTTTTCGCGCCGCGTGATGCATTCAGGGCGGCCATTAATCCTGCTCCGCCACCGCCAACGATGACGACATCAAACTGGTGGACGTTCGGTGCCATAGATTTCCTCCCGCGCTAATTGCGCACGCCGCCGATGAGGGCAATGGCCCCCATTGCGCTAATGACAAACCAGATAATCAGCAGCCCCCAGCTAACCAGGCGGAAGGTGCGCTCGTTCTTTATGTAATCCATCAATACCTGGCGCAGACCGTTCATGCCGTGGGCAAAGGCAAAGATCAGCAGCGCGGCGTCGTAAATGCGCCACGCGAGCACATCCCACCGCATTGCCACGTAATCGATATCGATTGCATGGACGCCGACGATCACGTCTTGCAGGATGATGTGACCAAACGCCAGGGGGATTAGCAGGAATGCGCTGTAACGCATGAACAGCCAGGCGCGAGTCTCGAAGTTTTTCGGCGTCGCAACCCGTGTGGGCCGGGCGGTAGGGGTGGATGTTGTTTGTGCACTCATGGTTAGCTCCCTTCTACCCACCGAACATGCCGTAGTTGTGGTACAGCAAATTGTAGGCCATAACAGCCGCCGACGGAATGAACAGCAGCATGGTAACAATCAGAACAATCACCGCGCTCTTGCGCTCATCTTCAATCGTCCAGCTTGTTGGCTTGAATAGATCCAGGTAGGCGATCCGCAGGCCGTTGATGCCGTGGTAAAACAGGGCAAAGACCAGCCCAATTTCTCCCAGGCCAAACAGGGTGGTACGGTAAAGCTCGATCACGTCGGCATACAGATGTGGCCAGAAGTAAACAAATGACGTGTCTACGATGTGGATTGCAAGGAACAACAAGACCCCCAAACCAGTAAGGCGGTGCAGCAAAAAAGCCCACTGCCCCTCTCGTCCACGATATCCAACGTACCCTTTGAGGGTCGTTTTCATGGAAGACGACGACATGAACACCTCCTCCTATCGTACTGCAAGTCATTATGGATTTCCGCGAAACAGGCGATACGATCCCCGGTGCTGTTTTTCGGATAGGTTCTAGTGTAATTGTATTGTTTTCGGGAAAATTCGCAACCAAATTTATTATGCAGTTTTCGAGAACATGCAAGGCGAGAGGCGGATCAAGTTGCCAGGGTGTGTGTCTGGCAGAATTCTGGCAAGAAAGGATGGTTGCGGACGAAGTTCTGCGCCGCCGGATCTGGGCCGGGCGCCCAAAACATCCATTCACGCGTGTTCCACAACTCCGTCACCGGGCGAAACCCCCAGCGATGTTTGTACGTGTACACACCATCCTGCGCAAACGGGCGCACCTCGCAGCTATCACAGCGCGAAATGTGGTTCTCGTACGCCCACTGGAGAACGAAGTAGTAGATGGCGCTCAGCGCGCCTTCGTGCATCAAGTCTTCGCGAGCATCCATTACGCCCAGGGCCAGGCCAAACAGCACGTCCCCCTTGCGCATATTAAGCGAACCGGCGACCGGGTTGCCATCCCGATCATCGATGAACAGAAGCTCCCCTTTACGAAAGTAGGTGAGCATTTGCTCGCGCGATTCTACGAACGCATCTTCTCCATGCCGTTTAGACATGAGCGGGTAATACATACAGTCGTAGAAGAAATGAAAGTCCTCCATCCGGTTGCTGATGCGGTATGCAAACCCGGCCTTTTTCAGGTGTCGAATGTTCCGTTTTTGGGCTTTGAACTGCGGCTCGATCTCTTCCCAGGGCTTCGAGAGATCCATTTCGGCGACCATACGCACATAAATGGGCGAACATACCCACTCGCCAGTCGATGGCTTCCAGTTGAGCAGGCTGTTGCGTTCAACGACAACCAGGTTTGCTTCGGCTGCGAGCGCTTTTGCCGCAGCCGCCTGCTTCCAAAAAGGGATGCGTCCGCGATAAGTCACAATCTCAGGATCGCTTTGAAAGAAGTGGTGCGCCAGGTACTCGCGCCCATGCCCGCCAGAAAGGGACCCAATCCGCAGCCGCCCATTCAGTTGCGGTGCTTCCCCTTCCATCAGATATATATCAAAGAACAACCCCGCGCTTAAGAAGAAGATGAAGCGCCTTAACGCGTAAACCGGCATTAACAGCCGGTGCCGCAGCGACTTTTTCGACGCGCTATACAGCTCCACCAGCGTTTGATCGAGCAGTTGCAGTGCTTTGTTTAAAATCCTTGAAAAAACCTGCATCAAAAAATCCCCCTTTTTGCAGTTTTCACCGGAATATGCATGCTGCGAAAGACGAATTGTCGCCGCTCTTCCCCCATGCCCAAAATCTATCCACCAGAATGGTACAAAACCCATACCAGGCTGAGTAATTACCAATAACTATACATATTATACAATTATTGCAACTCGTAAGGCAATAGGGGTGTATTTCAGTTTGGAGGTTCCGGGGTTGCAGAGCAACCCCGGAACCCCCAAAGAAAGAATTTTCTCCCCTTCCGGCGGCAAAAGCGCCGCTGGGAGAGGGCGCTTCTGGCTTGCCCCAGGGCTATTCTCGTACTTTGCGAATAGCCCTGCCATTCCTTTCCGGGCGCTTGCAGGTTGTGGAGGGATGTGCTGCGCACATCCCTCCACAACCTGACAACTTTTTCCTACACCCTTCCTTTCCTGCAACCCTTGACGAAACAAAAAACATCTAGTATCATAAGGTCACTACGACACAAAAGAACGTCAACGCGGGCATGGTTCAGTTGGTAGAATGCCTCCTTGCCAAGGAGGAGGTCACGGGTTCGAGTCCCGTTGCCCGCTCTGAGCCGCTCAACAAATGAGCGGCTCAATTTTATTTTTAACCCCCAGTTTTGTGCTTTGACCGCGCTCGCCTTGCTGCCCTCCAAAGCGCAATATGTACTGCCCCGCCTTGAGCGGGCGAAAGGAACCCCGTGGCGCACGATCTGATGCACTTTCTAAACCTGGATCCCGAAGAAGATATTCAAGAAACGCTGCGCTTGGCGCTGATGTTCAAAGAAGAGGTGGACGAAGCCACCCGCGCCTACATGGAGATGATCCATATCAGCGTGGATCACACCGACCAGAGCCCTCATGAGGTCAACCAGGTGGTGAAGGAAGCAATCAACGCCGCTCTGATCACCGGCATTCGCGCCTACCGGAGCTGGATCGAAAGCCAGGGTGTAGACGTGCAAGCCGTGGAAGCCACCTCTGGCAAAGACATCCCCCCCGACCTGTTCCACAAAACCAACATCTATCCGCTGTAGTCGCCGCCGGTGCATTGCATCGGGCAACACATAAACATTTTCTCGCAGCCTACCGTTTCTCACGGCAGGCTGTGGCTTTTAAGCGAAGAGCGCATTCTGCTGTACCAGTAGACCGCACATTTGTTCAATAAACCAGTATTTTGCGCACAAAATCCTAATTTTAGGGGGATAAAAAATCAGGTCAATTCCGGTACAATAAAAACAGAGGTAAGAATCTATCGTGATTTTGTATTGCGTAGTTGTGCTGGGCATCCTCATCACACACCACACCCAAACGACAAAATTTTTTCGATAGCTGCCAAATAAATAGCGAATGGTCCTGCCCGCAGCACGTAATGGTGGTCGAGGCTTGGGAAAAGAACCCTAGAGTCGAATCACAAGGAGGTTCGCATATGGTTGCCTTTGACAAGAACACGGCCCATTTCAACTACCGGGTTGCCGGGGTTGCCATTCACAACGGTCGCGTCCTGCTGGATCGTAACACGCGGAATTCGTATTGGGTACTGCCAGGCGGGCATCCCGAGATGATGGAAGCGATGAGCGACGCGCTCAAACGCGAAGTACAGGAAGAGATCAAAGCGGATGTTGAGGTCGTTCGCTTGCTGTGGATGCTGGAAAACTTCTATCACCGTGGCAAAGATATCCACGAGCTCAGCTTTTACTTCCTGATGAAGATCGACCCCGACTCCTTTTTGCTAAAGGGGGATGGGCCGTTTTACGGTGATGAGTATGGGCAAAAGCTGATCTTCCAATGGCACCCACTGGATGAAGCGCACCTGACCAGCCTGCCCCTCTACCCGGCCTACCTGGCCCGCGCGCTGATCAGCATCCCCCAGGCCCCCGTACACTACGTCTTCAAAGACCTGCCACGTCCGCAAGATGTGAGCAAGACTGAAGAGGTGAAAAAAAGCTCCGGCGCAAAGGTTGACAATTTTCTAACCATCCCGTAGAATAAACAAGTTCAATTCAGAAAGAATCGGCGACGTGGCCAAGTGGCAAGGCAAGGGTCTGCAAAACCCTGATCATGGGTTCAAATCCCATCGTCGCCTCTCAATTTGCGGGTGAGAAATCACCCGTTTTTGTTTACCTATAAGGTGTGTTTCAGTTTCTTAGGTACTTCACAGTTTGTTGATGGGTTGGGCAGGGAAACGAAGTTCCCCTGCCCAACCCATCAACAAACTCCCTCCCTATAGGCCATTTACCGGGTCGATATTGGAGCGATAAAGGAACCCAAACCATGGAAGCTACCCCCATTTTTGACGGCCACAATGACGTACTCCTGCGGATGGCGCGCTCCGGCAATACCCCAGACGCCCCGGCATACGACTTTCTGCAAGAAAATCCCACCGGTCATCTCGATCTTCCGCGGGCGCGGAAGGGCGGGCTGGCAGGCGGCCTCTTCGCCATCTTCACCCCTACCCCGAAGGACTCACCGGAAAGCGTGGAGCGCTGGGGCATGACTTTTACCGAGGATGGCTACCAGATGCTGCTGCACAGCGCCATCGACCCGGAATATGCCGCCAGCTTTACCCGCGAAACAATCGCGGTGATGCGCGATACCATTACCCAGAGCCAGGGGCAGGCGGCACTGGTGACGAACACGGCCGAGCTCACCGGTTGCATAGAACACGGCGCGCTGGCCATGGTAATGCACTTCGAGGGCGCGGAAGCCATCCGGGAGGATCTCTCCGACCTGGAGGATTACTACCGGCAAGGACTGCGCTCGCTTGGCATCGTATGGAGCCGCCCCAATGCCTTTGCCAGCGGTGTACCGTTCTGCTTCCCTGGCTCGCCCGATACCGGCCCCGGGCTCACCGCTGCCGGGCGCAGCCTGGTGCGCGAATGCAACCGGCTGGGCATCCTGCTCGACCTGGCGCATATCAACGAGAAGGGCTTTTGGGAGGTGGCCGAACTGACCGACTCGCCGCTGGTGGTATCGCATGCCGCCGCCCACGCCATCTGCCCCTCGACCCGCAATCTTACCGATCGCCAGATCGACGCAGTAGGCCAATCCGGCGGGCTGATCGGCCTGATCTTTGAGCCGTTGAACGTGCGCCCCGATGGCGCGTTCAACAACGACACGCCCCTCACCATGCTGGTCGATCACATCGCTTACATAGCGGATCGCATCGGCGTGGATCACGTGGCCTTTGGCTCAGACTTTGACGGCGCAAACATGCCCAACGAGCTGAAAGATGCCGCCGGTTTTCAAAAGCTCATCGACGCACTGCGCCAGCACGGCTTCAGCACCGAAGATGTAGAGAAGATCGCTTACCGCAACTGGCTGCGGACTCTGCACACGGCCTGGAAAGAGGTCTGAGTTGGACGCATCGGCTAGCGCTTCTGGCGGCCTTGCCGGCGCGTACCTCGAGAAAGTGACCGCGTTTGTCACTCGCACCGGGCCGGATGGAACGCGCATGCTGATGATTCAGCACCCCACAGCCGGGGTGCAGTTCCCCGCCGGAACCGTCGACGAAGGCGAGGAAATAGAACACGCCGCTTTCCGCGAGACATTTGAGGAATGTGGCATTTCGATCGATCAACTGCGCCTTGTGCAGTTGATCGGCCAGCGCGACGAGTTCCCGCCCGGCGCAACCAATACTATCCTGCACCGCACGACCGTTTACGCGCTCCCCAACCCCAACAGCTTCGATTGGGCCTATTTGCCGCGTGGCGCGGCCATACAGTTTCTCCGCAAGCAGAATGGCTACGCGCAGGTAACGTATCAAGAAGGTGACCGCTTCCCGGATCCGCGCTACACCAGTTACCAGATCACGGGCTGGGTACCGGAATCCGCGCTGGCAGTCGCCAACCGCCGCTACTTCTACCATCTCGCCTTTACCGGAGATACCCCCGAGCGCTGGTCACAGAATGCCGATTACCATACCTTCGAACTGTTTTGGGCGCCCCTCTCCGATTTGCCGCGGATTGTACCTTTCCAGCGCAGCTGGTACGATCACGTCACCGGCCCGCTCGGCTATCGCTTCTAATCATTGCCTGTCGCTGCCATGCGGCAGCGACAGGCAATGATAACACTACTCCCAGAGCGCCGGTTTGCCGTTCTGGTAGAACAGATCGCCGTCGACGGTGATCTCGCCTTCCTTCATCTCGCAAAGCATATCCCAATGGATGCCGGATTCGTTCTTGCCGCCCGATTCTGGGTAGCTCGCGCCAACCGCCATGTGAATCGTGCCGCCCAGCTTTTCATCAAACAGCATATTTTTGGTGAAGCAGGGGATGTTGTAGTTCGTGCCAATGCCCAGTTCGCCCAGGTAACGCGAGCCCGAGTCGGTGTTCAGCAGTGAGGTGAGCAGCTCACCGCCCTTGCTGGCCTTTTCCTTCGTTACGCGCCCGTTCTCGAACCACAGCTCGATATCGACCACTTCTTGCCCGCCGTAGATCGCCGGGTAAGCAAAGCGCACCCATCCGTTCACCGAATCTTCCACCGGGCCGGTGAAAATCTCGCCGTCAGGGAAGTTTTCGTGTCCATCGCAGGGGATGAACACGCGATCCTTGATCGACATGCTCAGATCCACGTCTTTGCCCTTAATCACCACCTGGTCGCGGCCGGTCAGCCAATCCACCAGCACGCGCTGCCGCTGGCCCTCTTCCTTCCACGCTGCCACAGGGTCTGGCTCGTTCAGTTTGCCAGCATTGAAGACGAAGTCCTCATAATCGCTCAGGCTCATATCCGCTTCCTGCGCCAGCGCGTTGGTGGGGTAATCGGTGGTACACCAGCGCAGCTCGCGTTTGGCCGCGCGATCGAAGAAGGTCTGCATCAGCGGTCGCCAGGCCTTCGAGCGCATGGACATGCGCTTCGGATCGATGCCGGAGAGCGAGCGTGTGTTGTAATCCGCGCCAATGTTCAGGCGAGCATCGAACGTCTCAGTAATCAGCTTTGAGATGGGCGAGATATACTGGATCTGGTCCTCGCTGCCGTACTTATAGAACAGTTCCCATGTCTGTTGGAAATCGAGCATCAAAAAAGGGTAGGCGCCAGCCTTCAGTGCCTCTTCATACACTGCCAGCGCAAGTTCTTCCGCCAGCGGTGTGGTTGAGATGGCAAACTTCCATTTCGGCTGGATCTCCAGCGAATAGTGAACGAGCACCTGAGCAAGCTTCTTTACACGGGGGTCCATCGGACTGGTTTCTCCTTGGGTTACCGAATTTTGTGTGCGAACCAGATTCCATTTTACCCGCGCCCCACAAAACGAGGCCGATTTTGCCCCAACTTTTGGTTTCCACATCTCCCTATTGACGCTACAATATAGCACATCGGAATGCAGCGATTCCCGGTTCAGCGATAGGCGGCCCATGAAAAAGCGTCAGTTCAACATTCCCGGCGGCATCCATGGTGAGCGCGCGGAAAAACTAAGACACGCGAAAAACCTGTTCGCCCTGGGTGAGAAAGCCCTGCAAGAAAGCAGTATCGAAGAGGGACTGATCTTCTACCAGGAGGCCTTCTCGATCAGCGCGGGCGTGCTGGGAATCGACCACGCGGAGGTGATCCGGCTGGCAGAGATGCTGGGCGAATCGCTCTCGGACTTGGAGCGCACCGTGGAGGCGCGTGAATTTTTTGCCCGCTCCCTGGCTACTGGGCGCTATGACCCAGAGCTCCCCTTCCTTGCCGCCCTGATCGACCGGCTGGGCAACTGGTTCTTCTCGAAGGACGATCTGGTCAGCGCGCGTGGTTTTTTTGAGCTGGCATTGGATGGCTTCCGGCACGTGTACGGGGCAGAAGATCACCACGTGATCTACGGCTTGCAAAAGCTGATCGGCCTGCTCTATAACCTGGGCGATCTTCCCGCTGCGCGGATTGCGCTGGAGCGCGTGATGGCGATCGACGAGCGCGTATTTGGCAAGGGCCATCCACGCGTAGCGGCAGACCTGAGCAATCTGGGGCGCATGCTGCGCGAGATGGGCGATCTGCCCGGCGCGGCAGACCACTACCGCCGGGCGGTGGCCCTGCACGAACAATCCATAGATCCGGCACCGCTCGGCGACCACCCGCGTCTGTCCGCGGATTTCGCCGGGCTGGCAGAAGTGCTGCACGAAATGCGTGACTTTGCCGGTGCGCGCGCCGCCTACGAGCGCCTGTTGGTACTCGACGAGCACACCTACGGCCCAGAGCATCCCAAAGTCGCCGCGACGCTGAACGGGCTGTGCACGGTGCTGCGGCAGATGAACGATGTCCCCGCTGCCCTGGAGACGTGCCTGCGCATCCTGGCTATTGAAGAGCGTGTCTATGGCCCCCGAAACCCACGCCTCCTCAACACGCTGGAAAGCGTAGCCGAGATGCAGCGCGCTGCCGGTGACCAGAACGCTGCCCGGGTAACCTACGAGCGCGCGCTTGCGGTTGCCGAAACAGGGCTGGGCGCAAACAATCTACGCCTGGGCCAGATCCTGGTTGGGCTGAGTCGCGTACTGGCAGACCTGGGAGATCGGAACGCCGCCTACGCTGCCTGCGAGCGGGCGCTGCATATTTACGAGAGCACCGTGCCCCCCGACCATCCCGATTTGCTGCGTACTCGTGATGCGCTCGATGAATTGAGCCGCCCCTCCCCCTCTCAACCGGAGATCACGCAATGACCGAAGCCATGCTTCCCCTGCTCCAAACCTATGCTCGGGGCGTATTCCCCAATCGCCCAGGGCTGGAAATTACCCGCCTGGAAAGCCTGAACACCGGCTGGGAGAGCGATGTTTATGCCTTCGATGCCGCCTGGGGCGCGCCCGGCGCCCGGCAAGTAGAGCCGCTGATCCTGCGCATCTACCCCGGAAATGACGCCAAAGAAAAATCGACGCGCGAATTTCATACCCTGTCAGAGCTGAAGAAGCTCGGCTACCCGGTTCCCCGCGTCGACCACCTGGAACCTTCCGCTGCTTCGCCCTTTGGCAGGCCCTTCCTCATCATGGAGCGCGTGCCCGGCAAGGGCATGTGGGGGCAAATGTTCCACAGCGAACCTGATGAGCGCGCTCGCCTGCTGGATCTGTTCTGCGCGTTGTTTGCCCGCCTGCACGCGCTCGATCCCCGCCCCTTTGACCCGGCATACGATCCTGCCGGGAATGCCGTGCAGCGGCAGTTTGCTCGCTGGGGAGGGTACGTCAACATGCTTCCGCAGTCTGGCTTTTTGCCCGGCTGGCAGTGGCTCACCCGCCACGCGCCAGAGATCCGCCAGACCAGCTTCTCCCCCTGCCACTGGGACTTCCACCCAGAAAACATACTCTTGGATTCGACGGGCAGCGCCGTGGTCATCGACTGGACCGGGCTGGAAGTGTCCGACCGCCGCTTTGATGTGGCATGGTCGCTGCTGCTCATCTCTAGCAACGAAGGTGAAGCGGTCCGCGAGCCCTTACTACGCGGATACGAGCGCCACGCTGGCGTAACCCTGGCAGATATGGACTTCTTCGATGCGGCAGCTTGCTTCCGGCGGCTGTTCAGCGTGCTGGTTTCACTGCTAATGGGGGCCGAAAAGATGGGCATGCGCAGTGGCGCGGAAGAGATGATGCGCGCGCACATCCGCCCGCTGCAATTCGTCTACGAGCGCTGGCTGGCCCTCACCGCTACTCCAATCGCCGAGGTGGAGGCTTTCCTGCGGGGAAGCGCCAGCAGGTAATGGATCTGTAAGCACGCAGACCCGGCGCGTACGCTATAATCGGGCGAATGAGCCGCGGAAACACACATGCACTTGCCACAATCTTCCTCGCCGCCGCCGGTGGCATGGTCGTCCACCAGCTTGGGCACCCAATCGCCCACACGGCTGCGCTGACAGGCGGCGCGCTCGCCGGACTAGTGCTCACCCCCGATCTTGACCTGGATCGGGGCTGCATCGCCAATGATATCGTCCGTCGGACGGCAGGGCGCAACGCAGAGCGCTTTTGGTCGCTGTTCTGGCTGCCCTACAGCCGCCTGATCCGACACCGCTCGCACCTCTCGCACCTGCCGCTGTTCGGTACCGCCCTGCGCCTGGGTTATCTGCTGGCACTACCGCTGATTTTTCTGTTCATGGCGGGGCAGCCGCCCGCGCTCCACACGGTGCCCATATGGGCATGGTGGGCGGCCGGTGGCCTCGCATTAGCGGACGTGCTGCACTACCTGATGGATAACCTGTAGCAAAAGCGAAACACCCCTTCCGGGCGACTGCGTTCGAATCGCTCCTTCGGGAACCGAAAGAGAGTCAATGGTTGGTTTTGAAAACGTTTCGTGTTTTCAAAACCAACCATTGACTCTCGGGTCACTGGGATTTGCCGTGGTTTGAGGGGGGAGGTTGTTGGGCAAGTCCCCCGGCCACC
>JAEYTI010000343.1 GCA_023434145.1 Chloroflexota bacterium
GTCTGGGGTGCCGTTTCACCCCAGACAGCCACAAACTCCTGAAAACCAACAAGAACATAAAGCATCATAGGAGAAACCATGATCAAACGACTCATCCTGGTAGCGGGAAACATCGGTTCAGGCAAAACCTCGCTCACCGAGCGGCTGGGCGAGCGTCTGGGCTGGCACACAGCCTACGAGTCAGTGTCCGATAACCCCTATCTGCCCGATTTTTACGCCGATATGCGCTCGTGGGCATTCCATTTACAGGTGTACTTTCTCGGTCACCGCGCCGAGCAGCATATTGAGATGGCCTCCAATGAGCGTTCGGCAATCATCGACCGCAGCATTTACGAGGATGCCTTCATCTTTGCACGCGCGCTGCACCACATGGGCAACCTCAACGAGCGCGATTATCAGGCCTACCGCCAGCTCTTCAACCTGGTCGTCCGCACGCTGCCGCAGCCCTCGCTGCTGATCTACCTGAAAGCGCCGGTCTCAACCCTGGTCGAGCGCATCCGCATGCGCGGGCGCGATATGGAAAGCTCCATCTCGCCCGACTACCTTCAGCTCCTCGATTCGTTCTACGAGGATTGGCTGCGCTCGTTCGACATCTGCCCGGTGCTGACCATCCGCTCCGACGATCTGGACTTCGTCCACCAGCCCCAGCACCTCGACATGGTCGTGGAGCGCATCCAGGAAAAATTAGCCGGAAAAGAAGAGATTGTCTTTTAATTATTTATTGGGAAGGTATATGGTGGCGCGCCACCATATACCTTCCCAATAAATATTAAGAGATTTTTGCTAACCGCGGGCGCACCTGCACTAATAGCGTCCCCGCCCCCGCGATGATCATGCCGGCAATTTGGCGAGCGCTCATACCCTCGCCAAGGAATAACCATGCCAGAAACGCGATTTGGAACAGCATGGTGTTATTGATAATGCTCGACTCCATGGCGGGAAGCGTGCGCAGGGTGTGATTCCATAGGGTGAAGGCCAAGGCGCTGTTGACCACTGCCAGCCACACGATCACCAGCCAGTTCTGCGCGGAAAGCGGTGGCAGTCCCTGAACCCCCACCCCTACCACCAGCATCACCACCGCGCCGATGCCCATGCCAACAACCGTTATCGTCACCGGCTCCAGCGTGGCCTCGCGGTTCACCGACCGGCCTAAAACAGAAGAAACCGCGTTCGCCAAAACGCCCACTGCCGAGACGATCAGCCCAAACACCTGTCCTTGTGGGATGGAAAACGGCGTGAAGTAGATCAGAACACCCAGCAGGTATAGGCCTATCCCAGCCCACTGCGCGATTGTGGGGCGCTCGTTCAGCATCGCAATACCCAACCCCGCTACCAGCACCGAGGTGAAACTGAGCATCAGCGAAACCGTCACCGCCGGGAGGTACTGCAAGCTGACGAACTGCGTGCTCGCCGTCACCGCGTAGTAGATCAATCCCAGGGCCACCAGCTTTAGCCACATACTGCGCGGCTGGCGGCGCAGTTTTGCGATCTGTTCGCGGCGCAAGCCAAATGGAGCCAGCACCAGAAACGCCAGCCCGTAGCGCAGCCCGGCAAATGTGATCGCCGGAATCTCTGCCAGCCCAAACTTAATCAGCACCCATGAAGTCGACCACAGGAACGTGACGAACAACGCCTGCGTGATGGTCTTCAGGCGGGATGGCGCGCTGGTAGCAAGTTCCACTGCTTACGCCCGCTGTTTATAATGAACGGGGCTCTGCTCGCGCAGGCGGGCTGCCGCCGTTTCCGGCGTGATATCGCGCTGCGGCATCCCCAGCATCTCGAACCCGACCATAAACTTGCGCACGGTGGCCGAGCGCAGCAATGGCGGGTAGTAGTGGGCGTGCAGGTGCTGGTCGGGGTAGTGCTTGCCATCGGTTGGGGCCTGGTGAAAGCCCATCGAGTAGGGGAAGGAAATCTCGAACAAGTTGTCGAAGCGGGTGGTCACCTGGCGCATGATATCCGCCAGCCCGCTCACCTCGCTCGCATCCAGGTCCGAGAGCGACCCGGCGTGGCGGTGCGAGACCAGCAGCACCTCAAACGGCCAAACCGCCCAAAACGGCACCAGCGCCGTGAAGGTTTCGTTGCTGGCGATCACCCGCTCGCCCCTCTGCCGCTCCGCCGCAACCAGCTCGCACAGCAGGCATTTGCCGTGCTCGCGCTGGTAAGCCGACTGCCGCTCCAGTTCTACTGCTGCCTCGTTGGGGATATGCCCGGTTGACCAGATCTGGCTGTGCGGGTGCGGGTTGGAAGCACCCATCGCCGCGCCGCGGTTCTCAAACACCTGCACGTAATTAATGTAGTCGAGCTTGCCCAGCTCCACGGTTTGGTCCGTCCACGTGCGCACCACCTCTTCCACGTCTTCCTGCTCCATCACCGGCAGGGTCAGGTCGTGGCGCGGCGAGAAGCACACCACCCGGCACAGCCCGTGTTCCGGCTCTGCCGAGAACAGGCCCGAAATTGGCTGCTCGGTTTCCCCTGGCTCGGGTGGGAGCAGCGCGGCAAAGTCATTATCAAAGACGAACGTACCAGTATAGGGCGGGTTCACCTGCCCGGTGTTGCGGGTATTGCCCGGGCACAGATAACAGGTTGGATCATACTGCGGCAAGGTTTCAGCGGAGAGCTTCTCCACCTGCCCCTGCCACGGTCGCTTTGCTCGGTGCGGCGATACCAATACCCACTCTCCGGTGAGGAGATTCAAACGTCGGTGCGGACGGTCAAAGTTCATCGTGATCAACATCCTTTTGGATCAAATTAACCCCTCAGATTCTAGCACAACCGGAAACGATTCAACCGCAGAGAACGCAGGGGGTCTCTGGATTTTGCCGTGGTTGTAGGGGGACGTTGCTTCGCAACGTCCCCCTACAACCACGGCACTTCCCAAAGAGCCGAATGCAGAGATAATACGCATTTTAAAAAGCTCTGCGTCCTCTCTTATCTTTTCTGTGATCTCTGTGTTAAATATTTCCCCTTTTCCGATAAAATAGATACAAGGACAGGGAACTTAATGGGGGTATTCCGCGTCTTCCCTGTACGATGAAAGTCATGAAAACACCTTACCCTTCCTATTCCGGCGCGCCGGTTGCGCGCCATACAGCCCGACCGCACCGCCGCGCGTTCGAGGTGACCCCCTGGCTGCTCTACGCTGCCATCGTGGCGCTGATCTCGCTGGCGCTGCTGCCGTTCTTCCTGCTCGGCGGCACCTATGTGTTCTACTCACTCTCGGGACGCATCTACCCCGGCATAACGGTGGCGCATACGGTGATCGGTGACCTGACGCGCGAGGACGCGGCTCGCAAGCTGGACGCAGAGTGGAACGGCCAGACTCGCCTGATTCTGACCGATGGCAACCATACCTGGCCCATCGCGCCGCACGAGGTTGGCCTGTGGATCGACCCTGCCCGCACAGCCGAGATGGCCTATACCGTGGGCCGCGGCGAGGGTGGCCTGAGTGAACTGCTCTGGCTGGCGCGCTTCCAAAATTGGGACGTAAACCCCGCTGTGGTCTTTGATATTGAAGCCGCTCGCACCGGGCTCATGCAGGTCGCCACGCGCGTGAACGTGCCTGCCCAAAATGCCACCCTGCGCCTGGAAAACGGCCAGTGGGTGGCCGTGCCTGGGCAAAACGGACAAATGCTGAACGTAGAAGAGACGCTGGCCCGCCTCGCTGCGCGCCCGCAAGACGTGATCCAGGGCGGCTACGTGATGGCGGTAGTGCAGCCGGTTGCGCCGCGTCTGGCCGATGCCACCCCTGCGCTGGAGCGCCTGCACACCGCGCTCAACGCACCGCTCAAGCTGGTGGCCTATGACCCGATCACCAACGAGACTCTCGACTGGACGGTACCGCGTGAGACCTTCGCCAACTGGGTGACGGTCGACGTGCAAGAAGAGGAACTGGTGCTTGGTCTCGCCGGTGAGCCGCTGAACGCGTATCTCGCAAATATGCAGTCACAGTTGGGCGGCAGCCGCGTGATCGAAGCCTTCACCCCGCCCGGCGATCTTGCCGCGCTGTGGCAGTCGGGCCAGCCGCTGGTGGTTGAAGTACGGCATATGCCCACCAGCTACACCGTGGAACCCGGCGAAACGCTCACCCGCATCGCATTCAAGGTGGGCATGCCTTACTGGATGATCCAGCAGGCGAACCCGCAGATCGACCCCGACCGCCTGCGCGCCGGCGAAGTGCTCACCATCCCCTCCAAGAACGATCTGCTGCCGCTGCCGGTGATCCCGGGCAAGCGCATCGTCATCAGCATCAGCCAGCAGCGCATGTGGGTCTATGAAAACGGCTCGCTGCGTAACGAACACGTAATCAGCACCGGCATCGACCGCTCCCCCACCATCCCCGGCGTGTACCAGGTACAGACACACGAGGTTGAGGCATACGCTTCGGTTTGGGACCTCTATATGCCGCACTTCATGGGCATTTACGAAGGATGGCCCGGTTTTATGAACGGCATCCACGGTCTGCCCACACTCTCTAACGGGAACCGTTTGTGGGCCGGGAATCTGGGACGGCCTGTCTCCTATGGCTGCATCATCCTGGGCCTACAAGAGGCCGAGGATCTGTTCAACTGGGCGGAAGCCGGAACGATTGTAGAGATACAGCCATAGTCCTGTGAAACGCCTCACCCCGGCCCTCTCCATTTCGCTTGCGAAATGGAGAGGGCCGGGGTGAGGCGTTACTTCTAATTGTCTGACAATCGACAGGTGACTTTTCCTGATTATGCTGTATCATATAAGAAATCTCGAAGAAGGAGCGTACAGCATATGACAGCGCAAATCATCGACGGTGTAGCCGTTTCTAAAGAAATTCGAGCAGAAGTAGCGCGGAAAGTAGCCGAGCGCGTGGCATCTGGCAAGAGTGCGCCAGGGCTGGCGACCGTACTGGTCGGGGAAAACGCCGCTTCGCAGGTGTATGTAAAATCCAAGCACAAGGCCTGCCAGGAAGCCGGGATTCAATCCTTCGGCTACACGCTGCCGGCGAATGCTAGCCAGCAAGAGGTAGAAGAACTGGTGGCCAAGCTCAACGCGGACCCTGCCGTCAGCGGAATCCTCGTGCAGCTTCCCTTGCCCTCGGGCCTGGACGAACAGCGCGTGCTCAACCAGATCCGCATTGAGAAGGATGTAGACGGTTTCCACCCGCTCAATATTGGCCGCCTGGCGCAGAAGGGCCGCGATCCGCTGTTCGTGCCTTGCACGCCGGATGGCTGCATGGTGCTCTTGCAGCGCCACTGCCCCTCGTTAGAAGGCGTGAACGCCGTGGTGCTAGGCCGTTCGAATATCGTCGGTATGCCCGTGGCGCTGCTGCTGGTGCGCGCCAACGCTACCGTCACCATCTGCCACTCGCGCACCAAAGACCTGAAAGATGTGGTTCGCAGCGCAGATGTACTGGTGGCTGCCGTTGGGCGAGCCGAAATGGTGCGTGGTGACTGGGTGAAGCCCGGCGCGGTGGTGATCGACGTGGGCATCAACCGCGTGGAAGACGCATCGGCCCCGCGCGGCTACCGCCTGGTTGGTGATGTGGCCTACGACGAGGTGAAAGAAGTTGCCGGGGCGATCACCCCCGTGCCTGGCGGTGTTGGCCCCATGACGATTGCCATGCTGATGAACAACACCCTTCGCGCCGCGGAACTGAACGATTAGCTTTTTCCAGCCATCCTTGGGGATGGCTGGAAAACATATTACAAACGCCTGTTGTCTGACAATTGACTTTTCCTCAGATTGTCGTTAAACTAACTTAACGTACCCATTTTACGTCTCCGAAATTCGGTTTGGTTGGATAACCTATTTCCCTATGCCAACGCTTCTCATTCGTAACGCAGCCTTGCTTGTGACGATGGATGAACAGCGCCGAGAGATTGTCGACGGCGCGCTGTATGTGGAAGATGGGATGGTCACTCAGGTTGGCCACACCGCCGATCTGCCGCAAACCGCTGATACGGTGCTGGACATGACCGGGCATATCGTTTTGCCTGGGCTCGTGAATACGCACCATCACTTCTACCAGACGCTCACCCGCGCGGTACCCGCCGCCCAGGATGCCAACCTGTTCAACTGGCTCAAAACGCTCTACCCCATCTGGGCGCGGATGACTCCCGAAAGCATCTTTATCTCCACACAGACGGCGCTCTCCGAGCTGGCCCTCTCCGGCTGCACCACTGCTTCGGATCACCTGTACCTGTTCCCCAACGGTTCGCGGCTGGATGACGAGATTGAGGCCGCCCGCCAGGTGGGAATGCGCCTGCACGCCTCGCGCGGCTCGATGAGCCTCGGCGAGAGCAAAGGCGGCCTGCCCCCCGACAGCGTGGTGGATACCGAAGAGCACATCCTGCGCGACTCCGTGCGCCTGATTGAGCAGTATCACGACCCCAAACCCGGCTCGATGCTGCAAATCGTGCTGGCCCCCTGCTCACCCTTCAGCGTCACCGGCGAGCTGATGCGTGAGAGCGCCCGGCTGGCACGCCAATATGGGGTGCAGCTTCACACGCACCTGGCCGAAACCCAGGATGAAGAAGAATTCTGCCTGCAAATGTTCGGTCATCGCCCGGCGGCCTACATGCAGGAAGTAGAATGGGTTGGCTCGGACGTGTGGTACGCCCATGCCGTCTACGCCAACCAACAAGAAGTGGACTTGTTTGCCCATCACGGCTGCGGCGTGGCCCACTGCCCTTCCTCCAATATGCGGCTGGCCTCCGGAATCGCACCCATCCGCGAATATCTGCGCGCCGGGGTGAAGGTTGGCCTGGGCGTGGATGGCTCGGCCTCTAACGATGGTTCGCACATGCTGGCGGAGGCTCGCCAGGCGATGCTGTTAGCCCGCCTGCGCTCCGCCCTGGAAGGCGCGTCGCTCTCCGGCGGCGAGGCGTGGATCATGACCGCGCGGCAGGCGCTAGAGCTAGCCACCCGCGGCGGTGCTGCGGTGCTGGGGCGCAAAGACATCGGCTCGCTTGAGACCGGCAAATGCGCCGACCTGATCGCTTTTGACCTCAACAAGCTGGCCTACGCCGGCGCCCTGCACGATCCGCTGGCCGCGCTGGTGTTCTGCGCCCCGCAGAATGTGGACTGGAACATCGTCCACGGACGGGTAATCGTAGAGCACGGCAATTTGCTCACCGTAGACGTTCCGCGGCTGGTGGAACGCCACAACCGCGCCGCTGCCGCGCTGTTAAAGGACCGCTAACCTATGGAACATTCTGTCTTTGACCGGCGCGCTCTCGTAGATTGCGCGATGGGCCGCCGCCCGGCGGATCTGGTGATCCAAAACGGGCAGTGGGTATGCGTGCAGACGGGTGAGATCGTGCCCGGCACAGACGTGGCGATTCTGGAAGGCCGTGTGGCCTTTGTCGGCCCGGACGCCTCTCACACCATCGGCTCCCAAACACAGGTGATCGACGCGGAGGGGCGCTATCTCTCCCCTGGCCTGCTCGATGCCCACATGCACGTCGAGTCGGGCATGCTGACAGTGACGGAATTTGCCCGCGCGGTGATCCCCCACGGCACGACCGGCATGTTCGTTGACCCGCACGAGATTGCTAACGTGTTTGGCCTGCGCGGCGTGCGCCTGATGGCCGATGAAGCCCTGCTCCAGCCCATTCACGTGCACGTGCAGGTTCCCTCCTGTGTGCCTTCCGCGCCTGGGCTCGAAACCTCCGGCGCATCCATTGGCCCCGAGGACGTGCGCGAAGCGCTCACCTGGCCCGGCATCATTGGCCTGGGCGAAATGATGAACTTCCCCGGCGTTTCAGGCAGTGACGCGAATGTGCACGCCGAGATGGCTGAAACCCGCGCCGCCGGCAAAGTGATCGGCGGGCACTATCCCTCCACCGATCTTGGCCTGCCGTTCCACGGCTACGTCGCGGGTGGCCCGCAGGATGATCACGAAGGCACGCGTGTCGAAGATGCCGTTGCCCGGGTGCGACAAGGCCTGCGCGTGATGATGCGATTCGGCTCCGCCTGGCATGATGTAGCAGAACAGGTGCGCGCTGTCACCCAAAAAGGCCTGGACTCTCGCTACTTCCTGCTGTGCACCGACGACTCGCACTCCGCCACCCTGCTGCAAGAAGGCCACATGGATCGCGTGGTGCGCCATGCCGTTGCGCAAGGACTCAAGCCCATCACTGCCATCCAGATGGCGACGATCAACACCGCTGAATACTTTGGCCTCAGCCACGAGATCGGGCTGATCGCCCCGGGACGTTGGGCCGATATCGTTTTAACCTCAGACCTGGTCAACTTCCAGGCCGATATGGTCATCGCCCGCGGGAAGATCGTGGCGGAAGACGGTCATCTGCTGGTCGAGCTGCCGAAGGTCACCTATCCCGATTGGGCCACGCAATCCATCCATCTGGGGCGCAAGCTAGAAGCCGCCGTTTTCCGGCTCAACGTCGATGGTGGCAGCGCAACGAACGTTACGGCCAATGTGATCGGCATCATCGAGAACCAGGCACCCACCCGCCATCTGAAGATGCCGGTCGACGTGAAGGATGGTGAGGTGCGCGTCGACTTGCGCAGAGATATTGCCAAGATTGCCCTGGTAGAGCGTCACCGGGGCACCGGAGAGGTGACTGTTGGGCTGGTGCATGGTTTTGGACTGCATCAGCGCTGTGCCATTGCCACCACCGTTGCCCACGACAGCCACCACATGATCGTTGTTGGCACGGATGAAGCAGAGATGGCCCACGCTGCCAACCACCTGGCAGCCATCGGCGGCGGGCAGGTGGTGGTGCGCCGCGGCGAAGTGATCGGGCAGGTTCGCCTCCCCATCGCAGGTCTTATTTCCAATGCCCCCGCCAAAGACGTTGCGCGTGCCGCGTCAACCGTGTTAGAGGGCTTCCAGGCATGCGGCTGCACGCTCAACAATGCCAACATGCAGCTCAGCTTGCTTGCGCTGGTAGTCATCCCCGATCTACGTATTTCGGATAAAGGCATTGTGGATGTCAACCACTTCCGCATCCTCCCTGTTGTGGAGACCGCCTGACCGATGATTGACAAGGAAAAGCATTCCCTGGAAACCGACGGAGGTAAGCCGATGAGCACGACGACAGCCGCCCACCCTTACAAACGCCTGCAAGGAGAACTTGCCACATTAATCGCGTCCATTGCACCGGGAGAGCGTCTGCCCGCTGAACCCGAGCTGGCCCGCAGTTTGGGCGTTTCGCGCGCTACGCTGCGCGAAGCCATGCGCTCATTCGAAGGTCAGGGCATTATCCGGCGGCGGCAGGGAGTGGGAACATTCGTTGTTGAGCGCGCAACCGTGTTCGAATCGGGGTTGGAAGTGCTGGAGAGCATTGAGAGCCAGGCCCACCGTATCGGCCTGGACGTGACCATGGGCGATCTGCTGATTGAAAATGCCGAGGCAGGTAAGGAAGAAGCAGAGGCGCTCGGTCTTGACGAGTCTGCCCCCGTGATCCGCGTTCGGCGCGTGATCCGAGCGGGCGAGCGCCCGGTCGCTTACCTGATCGATACACTGCCAGAAGACGTGCTGCGCCCTGAGGATCTGGAACATGGCTTTACCGGCTCGGTGCTCGATCTGCTGCTTCGGCAAGGCGCGCCCAAACTGGCGCACTCCATCGCCGAGATCCGTGCCACCGCAGCTACTGCAGAAGTCGCCCGCTTGCTGGAGATCCAGCGCGGCGACGTACTGCTGCAGTTTCTCGCCAGGCTCGTTGCATCGAACGAGCGCGTGGTCGATTATTCGTTGAGCTTTTTTCTGCCCGGTTACTTCCGCTTCCAGGTTGTTCGCCGGGTAGGTGATATTCGATAATTTTCCCTGGAGGTTTGCAGAATGGTGACTGATCAACACGTGGCTGAAATTCAGAAACGCGTCGCGAACGCGGAAGAGGCTATCATCCGCTTTATGCGCGAAATTTGCGCAATCCCCAGCATGAATTCACAGATCGGTCCCGTCGGCGAGCGAATCGCCGCGGAAATGCGCGCCTTAGGTTTTGACGACGTTCGCTTTGATAAGATGGGCAACATCTTCGGGCGCATTGGCAACGGACCGCGCGTCATTGTCTACGACTCGCACATCGATACAGTCGGTGTGGGTGACCCGCAGGCCTGGGAGTGGGACCCCTTCCAGGGCAAGGTGGAAGATGGCATGCTCTACGCACGCGGCGCGTGCGACGAGAAGGGCAGCACCCCCGGGATGATCTACGGGCTGGCAATGGCCCGCGACCTGGGCTTGCTAGAAGGCTGGACAGCCTACTACTTCGGCAATATGGAAGAGTGGTGCGACGGCATCGCCCCCAATACGTTTGTGGAAGTAGACCCCGCCGTTCGCCCCGACTTCGTCGTCATCGGCGAACCGACCCGCATGCAGGTTTACCGAGGGCACAAGGGCCGCATTGAGCTGAAGGTCACTGCCAAAGGCCGCAGCGCGCATGCCGCCAGCAACCATCTGGGCGATAACGCCGTGTACAAGCTGCTGCCTATCATCGCCGGCATTCGCGATCTGGAACCTCAGCTTGGCGATCACCCCTTCCTGGGCAACGGCAAGATCACCGTCTCGGATATGCAGGTGAAGACTCCGAGCATCAACGCTGTGCCCGATGAAGCCATCATCTTCATCGATCGCCGTATGACCTTTGGCGAGACCAAAGAACAGGCCATTGCTCAGGTACAGGCGCTGGTTCCCGAGAAGGACCGCGATACCGTAAAGGTGGAAGAACTGTTCTATGATGAACCATCTTACACCGGCTTCGTCTTCCCAGTCGATAAGTACTTCCCCGCCTGGGCGCTGGAAGAAGAACACCCGCTGGTGAAGGCCGGGCGCGCTGCCCGAGGCTGGATCGGCCTGCCCGATGCCCCCGGCGGCAAGTGGGATTTCTCTACCAACGGCATCTATTGGGCCGGCAAAGCGAATATCCCCAGCATTGGCTTTGGCCCAGGCGATGAGCGCACCGCGCATACTGTGGATGAGTGCGTTTCGCTGGCCGATGTTGTGAAAGCAACCGAGTTCTATGCGCTGCTACCCGGTCTGATCGAATAAGATGGTGTGGTTGCTATGTGCGGCTGCGCCGCACATAGCAACCACATAAATAAATATTGAAGGAGCAAATTGTATGCAGACCCATCTTCGTGGACGTGACTTTATTGGTGATCTCGATTTTTCGAAGGAAGAAATCGAGACCGTACTGGACGTAGCATTCGACCTGAAGCGCAAGCGCGCCCTGGGCGAATCGCACGCCTACCTCCGTGATAAGACCCTTGCGCTGCTGTTCTTCTTCAGCAGCACCCGCACCCGCGCCTCGTTCGAGGCGGGCATGGCCCAGTTGGGTGGTCACGGTGCTTTTATCGACTCCAAGACCACGCAGATTTCGCATGGTGACACCGCCAAAGAGATCGGCGAGATTTTGGGCCGCTACTACGACGGCATCGCCATCCGTCACTGCGACTGGTGCGCCGGCAACGAGTACATCAACGAAGTCGCCAAGAACTCCCGCACGCCCGTGCTCAATATGCAGTGCGAGGTCTACCACCCCTTCCAGTGCCTGGCCGATCTGATGACCATCATCGAGAAGAAGGGCCGCGATCTGCGCCGTAAGAAGATGGTCGTTTCCTGGGCGTATGCTTCCTCTTACCAGAAGCCGCTGTCGGTACCGCAGAGCCTCATCCTGCAGATGCCCCGCTTTGGCATGGATGTCGTTCTGGCCCACCCGCCGGAGTTCAAGCTCATGCCCGAGATCATGGAAATGGCTCAGGAGCAGGCCCGCAAGTACAAGACCGGCTTCGAGGTTGTCCATGACATGGACGAGGCCTTCAAGGACGCAGATGTGGTCTATCCCAAGTCGTGGGGTCCGCTGGTCTACACCACCGACACCGCCGAAAGCGCCCGCATTATCAATCAGTACAAAGACTGGATCACCGATGAGCGCCGCATTGGTCTGGCGAAGGATGATGTAATTTACATGCATCCGCTCCCCGCCGACCGCAACATCGAAGTAACTGACGCGGTCATCGACGGGCCGAACTCGGTTGTGTACGATGAGGCCGAGAACCGCCTGCACGCGCAGAAAGCCGTCATGGCGTTGACGATGTAAACAGATAGGGAGGCTGCCCCATCCCCTGTGGGCAGCCTCCCATTTTATTTTCACGGCGAAGATAGTCGCCATTTGTATAGACAACGATCATGAATTATTGAAGTTCCCTTGCTTTTTTGTTCTGAGAGGGTATTTTCCTAGTAAAATACGTAGGTATGAGCTTCTCCACCTTTCGATAAGTGAGGATCTTTCGAAAAGCGGCATGCAGGGCACAGGCAACGGCCTGTCTCCACATTGCAGGCCTTTCTGAAAGGTCAAATACACGGGGCATTTCCCGCCCTATGCAGCTTTGCCCGTGTATGGGATTTGGCATGAAAGGAGGTGCGCAAGAAACGATTTGATTGACAGTATTAGCGGAATCCCAATCGTGATTCTTGTTCTAACCGTCCGACTCAGGAGGAGATTGTCAATGAAAACAAGTCTGAAACTGCGCAGCTTCGCCTTGCTGCTCATTATCGCTTTTGTCCTCGGCGCGTGCCAGCCCGCTGCCACGCCAGCCGCGCCCGCCGCGAACACAGAAGCCCCGGCTGCTCAACCAACAGAAGCAGCCGCCCCCGCTGAAGATGAAAAGTTCATCTTTGGTATGCTGCTCGTTGGGCCTTATAACGACCATGGTTACAGCGAAGCGCACTACAACGGCGGCCTGTACGTGGAAAAGAACATGCCCGGCGCCGAAATGATCTATATAGACAAGGTCAACCCGGCTGACCGCCCCGGCACCACCCCAGCCCAGCTCGCCGAGGATCTGATCTCCAAGGGCGCCAAGGTCGTCATCTTCAACTCGGATGACATGAAAGACAGCGCCATCGAGTTTGCTCAGACCCACCCGGACGTTCCGGTGCTGCATATGTCTGGTGACAGCTCCTGGCAAGAGGGCAAAGCCTTTATGAACCTGCCCAATATGGCCAACATCTTTGGTCGCATGGAATACGGCAAGGCCATTGCCGGCTGCGCCGCCGCGCTGACCACCCAGACCGGCCAGATTGGCTATCTTGGTCCATTGATCAACGACGAAACCCGCCGCCTGGTCTCCTCGGCCTACCTTGGTGCCCGCCACTGCTACGAAAAAGCCGGAAAGAACCCCGATGACCTGCAGTTCAAAGTCACCTGGATTGGTTTCTGGTTCAACATCCCTGGCGTCACCTCCGACCCCACCCAGGTTGCCAATGAGTTCTACAACGGCGGCTACGATGTCGTGATCTCGGGTATCGACACTACCGAGGCCCTGACCGAAGCCAGCAAGGCTGCCGGAGCCGGGAAGCAGGTCTTCGCTGTTCCTTACGACTTCGAAGGCGCTTGTGGTGAAAATAGCGCTGTTTGCCTGGGCGTGCCCTACTTCAATTGGGGACCTGCATACCTTGAGAAGTTGACCGAAATTAAAAACGGCAACTTCCAGGCGGACTGGCAGTGGGTTACCCCGGATTGGTCAAACATCAACAATCATGATACCAGCGTAGTGGGCTTCTTGAAGGGTGAGGGCCTCTCCGCTGAAGCTGCTGCTGGTGTGGATGCCTACATCGCTGAGCTGGCTGGTGGATTCAACCCCTGGACCGGCCCGATTAACCTTCAGGACGGCACGGAATACCTGGCTGATGGCCAGGTGGGTACCGATCTGCAAATATGGTACCTGCCGCAGCTCCTGGAAGGTATTGAAGGTCAGAGCGTTTCGCAGTAATAACGCGCAAATAGTCGGGGAAGGCGGGTAAGCCCGCCTTCCCCACTTTTCTCCCAACGCATTTACGGCAGTATGTAGATCCCCAACGGGGAAAATGGAACAAACTGCAGGGATCTGGAAACCAGGGGAACCTGGTAGTTCCTAGAAAAAAGGGCGAATGAAAGTCGAACTCCGAAACATCCAAAAAACGTTTGGCAAACTCCGGGCAAACGATGATATTACCCTAACGATCCCAGCCGGGACGATTCAGGGCATTTTAGGAGAGAACGGCGCGGGAAAAAGCACACTGATGAAGATCCTTTCTGGCTTCATCCACTGCGACCACGGCGAAATTGTGCTGGACGGATCATCCATTCACATTGAATCCCCTGCAGATGCCATTCACCAGGGCGTGGGGATGCTCCACCAGGACCCGCTCGATTTTCCCCCAATGACGGTTATTGATAATTTTTTGCTGGGTCGTGAAGGCCAGGGATTGGTCCCCGACCGTTCTGCTGCGCTTGAGGCATTCGTAGATCTGCAAAAAGAGTTTGATTTTCATATTGATCCTGAAACTTATGTGGAGACGCTGACAGTTGGCGAGCGACAGCAGCTGGAGATTCTACGCCTGCTGTGGCTGGGCGCGCGAGTGCTTATTCTTGATGAACCCACCACCGGGATCAGCGCATCTCAGAAGGAAAAATTGTTTGAGACGCTGCGCAAGCTGGCAGCCCAGGAGAAGACGGTAATCTTTGTTTCGCATAAGCTGGAAGATGTGGAAGGCTTATGCGGCCGCGTGGCCGTTTTGCAGCGCGGAAAGCTGGTTGGCGAGCTGGCCCCGCCGTACAATACCGATGATTTAGTGACGCTCATGTTTGGCAAGGTGGTATCGCTGGGCAGCCGCACCGATAACCGCATGGTGAAGCCCGTGCTCAACATCAAAAATGTTGGCCTGGAAGATTATCGCTTGCGCATCAACAACGTTAATCTGGAGGTTTGCCAGGGCGAGGTGATCGGGCTGGCCGGGCTGGAAGGCTCTGGGCAGCGGCAGTTCATGCAAATGTGCGCCGGGTTGGTGCGCCCAGTCGCTGGGCGCGTATACATCAATGAGCACGACATGACCGGTAAGAATCACCACCGCTATATGGAAGCCGGCGTTGCGTACGTGCCTGCCTCACGCATGGAAGAAGGTCTCATTCCCGGTCTCTCGCTGACCGATCACTTTACGCTTGTGGAAGGCGGCGGAGGGCTTTTTATCCGCCAGGATAAGATGAAGGCTTTAACGCAGGAACGCATCGAAGAGTTTAACATCCGCGGTACGCCCGCCAGCCGGGTTGAATCACTCTCGGGCGGGAACCAGCAGCGCGCCCTCCTGGCGCTGATGCGCACACCGCTCTCGCTCATTTTGATGGAACATCCTACGCGCGGTCTTGATATCGAATCAGCCATTTACATCTGGAGCAAGCTCAAAGAACGCTGCCGGCAGGGCACTTCGATCATCTTTATGTCCGCCGACCTGGAAGAAGTGCTGCATTACAGTGACCGCATCCTGGTCTTCTTTGGCGGTAAGGTTTCGAGCCCCATTGAATCGGCCACTACCGGTGTAGACCAGTTAGGCCAGTTGATTGGCGGTAAGGGCTGGAGCTAAGTCGAGTTTTCCCCTACAAGATTGGAGCGCAATGGTACGATCGAATTCACGATGGTTGGGAATTGGTTTTGGTGTTGCTGCACTGCTGCTGGCGCTGGTATTCACCACGCTGGTGCTCCTGCTGGCCCGTGCGCAGCCTTTTGAGGCATACGCCAACATTATCTCCGGATCAGTAGGATCCATAAACAAAATCGCGGACACCCTGGTAGCCTGGGTTCCGCTGGCGCTGGTCACCTCGGGGCTGCTGATTACCTTCACCGCGGGCCTGTGGAATATCGGCGTGGAAGGTCAGATTACTCTGGGTGCAATCTTCACCACCCTGGTGTTGCGCCTGCTGCAGCCCACCGACATACCGCCTGCTTTGAGCATCGTTCTCAGTATGTTGGCGGGAATGCTCGGCGGCGCGCTGTGGGCGCTGCTGGCCGGCGGATTAAAAGTGTTTGGCGGGGTCAACGAAATTTTTAGCGGCCTGGGTATGAACTTCGTCGCCACCGCCATCACCCTCTGGCTGATCTTTGGCCCGTGGAAGCGCCCTGGTGTTGGTTCGATGAGCGGCACCGAGCCCTTTCTCCCAGCGTTGTGGCTGCCGGTGATCCCTGGGTTCCGCCTGAGCGCCTGGGCACTCGTTCTGGCGCTGGTGGTTCTGGTGATCACCTTTCTGATGCTGCAAGGTACGCACTTCGGCTTGAAGATGAAGGCCGTGGGACGCAACGCGCGCTCCGCCTTCCTCTTGGGCATTCCCACCACGCGTTATATGCTGCTCTCGTTCATGCTGTGCGGCGCATTTGCCGGGCTGGCGGGGTTCGTACAGGTTACGGCGGTTTATCACCGGCTGATCCCTTCGATCTCATCGGGGTATGGGTTCCTGGGCTTGCTGGTGGCCATGCTGGTAAATTTCTCACCGTTATGGGCCGCGGCAGTGGCCTTTGGCTTTGCCGCATTGAACATCGGCAGCATCCAGCTTCCCATTGTGCTCAAACTGGACTCGACCCTTTCGGGCGTGCTGCAGGGCGCGCTGGTGCTCTCCGTGTTGATCATGGACGGGGTACGCAGGCGTTTCTTGGGAAAGAGTAGTGGAGGGTAGCCATGAATGAAGTCCTGTTGATTGGTTTGGCCGGTGTACTTGCCACTGCTGCGCCCCTCGTTTTTGCCGTAATTGGAGAGACCATCTCAGAACGTGCCGGGGTGATCAACCTATCAGTCAACGGCACTATTCTGCTCACCGCGATGACCGGCTTTGCCGTGTCTGTGAGCACCGACAGCCTGCTGCTGGGCTACTTGGCCGGTGCATTGATAGGCGCGCTTGTGGCATTTGTGGTGGCATTCTGCAGCATTACCTTGCGCCAGTCGCAGGTGGCGGTGGGCTTTGTGCTCACCCTGATGTGCCGCGACCTGTCGTACTTCTTGGGCAACCCATTCATGGGCGCCTCGGGTGACCGTCTTCCCGTGCTGACCATCCCGCTGCTCAGCCAGATCCCGGTGATCGGGCCGCTGCTTTTCCGCCAGGATTTGCAGGTTTATGCCAGCTTCCTCCTGATCGGGCTGGCCTACTGGTGGATCTTCAAAACCGCGCCCGGCCTGATGCTGCAAGGCATCGGCGAGCGCCCGGCGGCGGCGTTTGTACGTGGAGCAAACGTCAACCGCTTGCGCTATCTGTACACCATTCTGGGCGGCGCGCTGGTGGGCCTGGCCGGGCCGATGTACTCACTGAGCGTCAAAGCCGGCTGGAAGGGCACTATTTCTGGGCTGGACGGCCTTGGTTGGATTGCCCTCGCCATCGTGATCTTTGGCGGTTGGAACCCACTGCGCGGCGCCATTGGCGCGTACTTCTTCGCTCTGCTGCAGTGGTTGGGCGTGGTACTGCAGCCCAGCCTGCCCAACATCCCCTCGCAGGTGCTCCAGGTGGCGCCCTTCCCGTTGATGATCCTCACCCTACTGCTGGTGAATATCGGCAACGCCGAGTGGGTTGACCGCACCCTGGCAACTCTGCCCGATTCGACGCGGCACTTCCTGTCACGCCTGCTGCGCAAGATGCGTGCTGCACCCCCCGCCGCAATGGGCGTTCCATTTGAAAACGAATAGCTATTCGTACTACGTATCGTTGTTGCGGTCCCTGCAAGCAGGGCGTCGACTACGTCGGCCACGCAACAACGGTACTGTAAGTATTAATATAGAAAGACTTGACGGATTATGCCGGGTGTGCCGGCCTGACCCATCAACAAGGGAACTTGCATGACCGATTTTGTCTACCAGTGCTCGCTTTGTAACCACACATATGAACCCAACGAGGTGATGTACACCTGCCCGCAAGATGGCGGAAACCTGAATGTCATCCTGGATTATGACGCCATCCGCGCGCAGACCCGTCCATCCGACATCACCGCCTCACGTGATTTCTCCTTGTGGCGCTACCTGCCCCTGCTCCCCGTATCGGACCCGGACGGAAAAGGCACGCCCCTGCGTGCCGCCGGATGGACGCCGATCTACCAGCCGCCCGCGCTGGCAAAGCAGCTCGACCTGCGGCGGCTGTGGATAAAAGACGAGAGCCGCAACCCCACCGCCTCGTTCAAAGACCGGGCCAGCGCGGTGGTTGTGGCCCGCGCGCTTGAAATCGGCGCGGAAGTGGTCGTCACAGCCTCAACCGGCAACGCGGGCGCAGCACTGGCAGGCATGGCAGCGGCGCTCGGCAGGCGCGCGGTGATCTTCGCGCCAAAAACCGCCCCGCCCGCAAAAGTGGCGCAGCTATTGGTCTTTGGCGCGCAGGTAATTCTCGTCAACGGCAATTACGATCAGGCCTTTGATCTTTCCGTCCAGGCCTCGCAAAACTTTGGCTGGTACTGCCGCAATACAGGCTTCAACCCCTTCACCGTGGAGGGCAAAAAGACCGGCGCTCTGGAGATCTGGGAACAAGTGCTTATGCCCGAGCGCGGCCGCGCTCGCCCGCTGAATGTGCTGGTCTCCGTAGGAGACGGAAATATTATTTCCGGCATCCACAAGGGGTTTAAAGATTTGCTGGCGCTGGGTTGGATCGAGACCATGCCGCGGCTGTTTGGCGTGCAGGCCGAAGGATCGGCGGCGGTGGCGAATGCCATTCGCAGCGGATCGAGTGAAATCCAGCCTGTTTCGGCCAAAACCATCGCCGATTCCATCTCGGTCGATCTGCCGCGCGATGGTCTGCGAGCCGTACATGCCATCACGCAGACCGGTGGCGAGTGCGTTGTAGTATCAGATAACGAGATTTTGAGCGCCATCGCAGCACTGGGTAAGGTGGGCATCTTTGCCGAGCCTGCTGGCGCGGCGGCCTACGCCGGACTGGTGCGGGCGATCGATTGCGGGCAGATCCAGCCGGAAGACCCCATACTAGTAATCAATACCGGTTCTGGGTTAAAGGATACACGCGCTGCCATGCAAGCGGTGCGCGAAGCGCCGGTCATCGAGCCGACCCTCCCTGCACTGAAATCATACTTGCAGACGGTTTCCGGGTAAAATAGTCGGTGGTGCTTGGTACCCTTTCCACGTCCTGATTAGCAGACCGCGCAAAGGGTACCAAGCACAAAATAGGAAAACCCTGTGAAACGTATGAAACCAACCTTTTCAATTATTGCCCCGGTCTTCAACGAAGCCGAATCGATGCTCGAACTGTTCCGTCGGGTAGCTGAGGTGATGGATCAGACCGGCGAGCCCTGGGAACTGGTACTGGTCGACGATGGATCGACCGACGGCTCAACCGAAATCCTTCGCAAACAAGCCGAGCTGGATGACCGTATCCGCCCGGTGATTTTTGCGCGCAATTTCGGCCACCAGATCGCAGTGACCGCCGGGCTGGACTATGCGCGCGGCGACGCGATTATTATCATCGATGCCGATCTACAGGATCCGCCCGAGGTGATGCTGGAACTGATCGAAAAATGGCGCGAGGGCTACGAGGTGGTTTACGCGGTTCGCGCAGAACGCGAGGGTGAAAGCTGGTTCAAGTTGTGGACGGCTTCCGCATTCTACCGGCTAATCTATCGCATCACCGACGTGAAAATTCCGCTGGATACAGGCGACTTCCGCCTGCTGGATCGCAAAGTGGTGGACGTGCTCAATCGGATGCGCGAGCACCACCGCTTTTTGCGTGGCATGGCGGCCTGGGTGGGCTTCCGTCAGATCGGTGTGCCTTACCGCCGCGCAGCCCGCTTTGCCGGGGTGACCAAATATCCCTTCCGTAAGATGCTCAAGCTTGCGCTCAACGCCATCACCGGCTTCTCCTATTTCCCGCTCCAGCTTGCCACCTATATTGGCTTCATTGCCGCCATTCTCAGCATCATCATGATACCGGTGGTCATCGTCATCCGCACGATCACCGAAACGCAGTTTCTCGGCCAGGCGACAACACTGGTGGCAGTGTTGTTCCTGGGCGGCGTGCAACTCATCTCGCTGGGCATGATTGGTGAGTACCTGGGCCGCGTTTACGATGAAGTTCGCGGGCGACCGCTGTATATTGTTAGCCACGAACCTAGCGAAACATCTGAGCCAAAAACCGTATTACAAGAACCAACCATCCAAGGATAGAAAGAGAATTAAAATGGCAACCATTGACCTTACCGTCCATCCTGACCGTCTCGAACGAACGCTCCAGCGCGTCCGCGACCGGAAAATCATTATCCCGACCTTTGCGCAGATGAAAGATCCCAGCAAAGTTCCCGCGCAAGTAAAGGAATCCCTGAAGAAAATCGGCCTGTGGGATCTGGACCCGCTCAACCTCTTCCGTATCACCTGGAAAAACGAACCGGTCGCCGCAGGCGGTGGATTCGCCGGACCGAACTTTGTGGAGCTACCCTCCAGCCTGACCGGCACCCCCGCGCGGGTCGTCGCCCTGGTTGGCAAGTGGTTCCCCACCGGCGCGCACAAAGTCGGCGCGGCCTTTGGCTGCCTGGCCCCCCGCCTGGTAACCGGGCAGTTTGACCCGGTAAACCAGAAAGCAGTCTGGCCCTCCACTGGCAACTACTGCCGCGGCGGCGCTTATGACTCTGCCCTGCTCGGCTGCGAATCGATCGCCATTTTGCCGGAAGGCATGAGCCGCGAGCGCTTCGAGTGGCTCGAAAAGATCGCCGGCGAGGTGATCGCCACCCCCGGTACAGAATCGAACGTCAAAGAGATCTTTGACAAGTGTTGGGAACTGCGCGGCTCTGGACAAGATTTGATGATCTTCAACCAGTTTGACGAGTTCGGTAACTACCTGTGGCACTATGAAGTCACCGGGCACGCAATGGAAGAAGTGCTGCGAGCTGTCATGGGACCCAAGGATACGTACTGGGGCGCAGCCTATACCACCGGTTCCGCCGGGACGATCGCCTCGGGCGACTACCTCAAGCAGGTTTACCCTTACAGCAAGATCATCGCCAGTGAGGCGCTGCAGTGCCCCACCCTGTTGATGAACGGCTTTGGCGCGCATCGCATTGAGGGCATTGGCGACAAGCACGTGCCGTGGATCCACAACGTCAAGAACACCGACATGGTGGTTGCCATCGACGACAACGCCGTGGTCAACATCGCTCGCCTGTTCAACGAGCCCGCCGGGCGCAGCTACCTGCAGAAGAAAGGCGTGCCCCAGGCCACCATCGACCAGCTCGATCTGTTCGGTTTCTCTGGCATCGCCAACATGCTCTCGGCAGTCAAGTTTGCCAAGTATTACGAGTTGGGTCAGAACGACGTCGTCCTGACCGTGCTGACCGACTCGTTCCAACTCTACGGCACCCGCATGGAAGAGTATCGCGAGCAGTTCGGCGCATTTGATGAATTCACCGCCGCCGAGACCTTCGCCCGCGATTTGCATGGAGTCACCACCGACTACCTCGAGGAGCTGACGTACGCCAGCCGCAAGCGTATCCACAACCTCAAGTACTACACCTGGGTTGAGCAGCAGGGCAAGACGTACGAAGAGATCCAGGCGCAGTGGTACGATCCCTGCTACTGGACGGACATCCAGGGCGAGGCAGACGCCATCGACGCCCAGATCATAAAGTTCAACGAACAGGCCGGGGTAAAAGCCTAAACGAAAGCCAACAAGGGGCTGTCCCAGGCAAATGGGGCAGCCCCTATGCTAACCGCTATGGACTCATACCCACCATCCACCGCGCTGATCCTCGTCGCGCTGATCCCAAAACCGCGCGATATGGAGATCGCGCGCCTGCTGGGCTGGTACCGCATCCCGCTGCGCAGCGCGCCCAAAGTGGTCAATGTGGATTACCTCGCCTTCTACCAGGATTCGGCATTTGGCGCCGAACACCGCTGGCGTATTGAGACGATCGCACCGGTGCGCGGGCAAGAGCTGACCACCCGCGGCGAGCTGCTGCGCGACGAGCAAAACCACCCCCGCGCCCACGAAGAATATTATAAAATTCAGCTTGGACCGCTGGAGACCCTTCCCCAGCCAATCCTGGCCGGAAGCTGGAAGCGCGTGACCTTCCTCTATACAACCGGCGAGCTGCTGCGCTCCGCGAAAACCATGCGCGACCTGGTTGTACGCTCGGAGGAGCGTGATATTCTATGGAAGTCGCTGCGCGAGCGGGCGCTGAAAGGCAGCCAGTACCACGCAGAAGATTTGCCCGAGTTTGATCTAGATCCGCTGCTGCTGGCAATGCTGGGTGATCTGAGCCGCGTAAAAGAGACCCAGGGTGTATACGACGCAGGTGAGGAGGAAGTATGAAACGGATTATCCGCGGTGGGACACTGGTGACAGCCGCCGAAACCTTTACTGCCGATATTCTGATCGATGGCGAGCGGATCGTGGCGATTGGGCAGGGTTTGCCCGCTGAAGACGCCGAGGTGATCGACGCCGCCGGGATGCTGGTAATGCCGGGCGGTGTAGACGCGCACACGCACTTCGATCTGCCCATGTTCGGCACCGTCTCTTCCGACGATCACTACACCGGGCACCGCGCCGCGGCCTTTGGCGGCACAACCACCGTGATCGACTTCGTCCCGCAGGAAGGATCAACCCTGCGCGCCGGGATCGACGCGTGGCACGAAAAGGCCGACCCCAAAGCGGCGGTCGATTTCAGTTTCCACATGAACGTCACCCACCTGGATGCCCAGGTAGCGGACGAAATACCAACGCTGGTCGATGAAGGTATCACCACGCTCAAGGTGTTCACCGCCTACAACAACCGCTTGCGCCTGCCCGATGGCGACATTTTCCGGGTGCTCCGAACCGCCGCCGAGCACGGCATGCTCACCATGCTGCACGCAGAAAACGGCGACGTAATCGAGACCCTGGTCGCCGACGCACTCGCCGCCGGGCACACCAGCCCCGAGTGGCATGCCCATACGCGCCCTGCCTGGGGCGCGGTGGAGGCTGTGATGCGCGGAGCTGCGCTGGCAGCCCAGGCAGGCGCGCCGCTGTACGTGGTGCACATGAATGCCGCTGGCGAGGTGGATATGCTGCGCTACGCCCGCCAGAACGGTGTGCCGGTGATGGGCGAAACCTGCCCGCAGTATCTGTTCTTCACTGTTGACGATCTGCGCCGCCCGGATGGGGCAAAGTGGATCTGCTCGCCCCCCATGCGAACCCCCGCAGACAACGCCCGGTTATGGGAAGGCGTAGCGGACGGTACACTGCAAACTATTGGCACCGATCACTGCCCGTTTTTCTTCGACGGGCGCAAGCCGATCGTGTACGAAGGCCGCGAAGTGTGCATCCCCGGCAAAGAACTCGGCCAGGGCGATTTCACACAGATCCCCAACGGCCTGCCCGGCGTAGCAGACCGCCTGCCCATACTGTGGACGTACGGCGTGGGCGCGAAAAAGATCACAGCCAATCAATTTGTGGCGATTAACAGTACCAACCCTGCGAAGATATTTGGCTTGTACCCGCGCAAAGGCGCGCTCGTTCCCGGCGCAGACGCCGATATTGTGCTGTGGGACCCCAACCGGCGTGTGCGCTGGGGTGTAGAACAGGCGCAGCAGCGCACCGACTATAACCTGTACGAAGGCTGGGAACTGACCGGCGCGCCCCACCGCGTTTACCTGCGCGGGAATCTTGTCGTGGAAGACGGGCTCTGGCACGGCGCGGCAGGCATGGGACGTTATCTCAAGCGCAGTCCTTTCGCGCCGGTGCTGTAGCAGCCCGCCTGGATACATCCGCTCAATGACGCCCTACCTCATCCTGCTCCCTGTCCTGCTCCTGTTCCTCACCGCGCTGGGCATTGTCATCTTGCAACAAGCACGCCCCAGTGTGGGCTATGCTTGGTTAATTGGCTCGCTGGGGGCTTTGGTAACAGCCGCAGTTGTCACTGGCATGCGCTGGTACCTGCCTTTGGGGATTGAGGTAAATGCAGTTAGCGCATTCCCGGGGTTTTCTAGCCCGCCCTCCTTCTCGCTCGACCGCTACTCCTGGCCTTACGTGTTCAGTATGGCGGTGCTGGCGCTCGGATTCCTGCTAACCGACTCCGCCCGGCTGGAAACAGAAGCGCGCCCGCTCAACTGGGCTGCCGGGCTGGGGTTGGTTGGTATCTGTATTCTCACGCTGATGTCAGCTAACCCCATCACGCTGGTACTCACCTGGACGGCAGTTGATCTGGCGGAATTGATGATGGTGCTAATGCAGGGGGCAGGCCGCCGCGCCGGCGAGCAGATGGTAATTGCCTTTTCGGTGCGCGTTTCGGGCACGGTGCTGATCCTCACCGCCGTGCTGGTCGCTCGTTCGCAAGGCATCGACTTTCAACTGCTGCAAATCCCCTCCAGTTTAGGCATCTACATGCTGCTGGCAGCCGGGCTGCGCCTGGGCGTGCTGCCGCTGAACATTCCTTACTTCCGCGATGTGTACCCCTGGCGCGGCCTGGGCAACGTACTGCGCATGATCGGTCCGGCATCGAGCCTGGTGCTGCTGGGGCGCATGCCCTCAGATTTGCCAATCGCCGACTGGAGAGTGCTGCTGTTGGGACTCTCTGGGCTGGCCGCGGTATATGGGGCCGCCATGTTCCTCAACGCAAAAGATGAGATCAGTGGCCGACCCTACTGGTTCGCCGCGCTGGCCGGTTTGGCGGTTGCCAGCGTGATCAACGGCAGCCCACAAGCAAGCATCGCCTGGGGCACTGCGCTGATCCTGTTTGGCAGCGTGCTGTTCTTCTTCTCCGCCCGCCGCAGGCAGATTTTGTACATTCCCGCGCTGGGCGTGATCGGGATCAGCGGACTGCCTTTCACCCCCGCCGCCTCTGGATGGCAGGGCGTTATCGGCGGCAGCGCGGGGATGTTTTCTTTGTTTGCCATTATTACCGTGGTGCTGCTCATCTGGGGATACTTGCGGCATGCGTGGCGCGGTCGCGATGAACTGTATCGCATGGAACGTTGGGTGCATACCATTTACCCCACAGGCTTGCTCATCATGATAGCGGCAGGCGCTGCCAACGGATATCTTGGCTGGCCCGGATCGCGTACAGTGGGCATCTGGTGGGCATCGATCACAGCCGCGCTAATCGCCGGGGGCGGCATCGTGCTGGCCCTCTCGCTGCGCAGCCGCTTTGACGATCAGGAGATCAGCGGGCGGTGGCTCAGTGTGTTTGCGCGGCGTATCGGTGGCGTGCTGGCGGCCATTTTCCGGCTGAACTGGCTGTATCGGTTCCTGGCATGGCTGTATGGCATTGTGCAAAGCTTCATCCAGCTCCTCACCGCGATGTTCGAGGGCGATGGCGGTATCTTGTGGGCGCTGGTCATTCTGGCGCTGCTCATTTCGCAGATCATCGCGGGGGGCGCATAACATGCCTGAGCAAATTTCGCTAATCGCGATGGTCGTTCTGGTCATTACCACGCTGTTCCTGCTGCTTAGCCAGAACTGGCGGCTAAACATCATTGCGCTTGCGGTGCAGTTTTTAGCCGTGTTCGCGCTCACCACGCTGGTATGGCCGTTTGGGCTCTCGGCAGTGAAACTGGTCGCCGGGTGGATGGCAGGCGCGGTGCTGGGAGCATCACAGCCCGACCCGGCCCTGGTGGAAGATCCCCAGGCAGTTGGTGGCGCGACCTTCATATTTCGCCTGTTGGTTGCTGTGCTGGTGTGGGTGCTGGTGCTGACCATCACGCCGCTCATTACCAGCATATTGCCCCTGCCCTTCCCGCTCATCACCGGTGCGATGCTGTTGATTGGCATGGGGCTGATCCACCTGGGCATGACCACGCGCCCGCTGCGCGTGCTGCTCGGCCTGCTCACCACCCTTTCTGGCTTCGAGCTGCTGTACGCCGCGGTAGAAAACTCCGTGATGGTCGCGGGGCTGCTCGCAGTGGTGACACTGGGGCTGGCGCTGGTTGGCGCATACCTTCTCGATGCGCAAACGGACGAACCGGTCAGCGAAGCAGCGGGTTCGCCTGGGGAGGGAACCTCATGAGCAGCCCGCTCCTGTGGGTCGTTCTGCCCATGCTTGCCGGCTTCGGCCTGTGGTTTCTGCGCAGCCGCTACGCCACCATGGCGCTTGTCGCGTCGCTGTTTTGCCTGGTGCTGGCGCTGCTGGCCTGGGTTGCTCCCATCGGTGAAGCCGTCCGTATTGGTCCGCTTTCCATTGAGATCGACCCAACGCTGGAGTTCGCGGGCCGCAGCCTGAATCTCGATAACGGCAGCCGGGCCTTTCTCGTCTACCTATACGTACTGTGTGCATTTTGGTTTGCGGGCAGCGTGGCAGCCGGCGCAAACCGGCTGCTCATCCCCTTTGGCCTGGGGATCACCGGGCTGCTGGTGGGTGCGCTGGCGGTGGAACCGTTCCTATACGCCGCCCTGCTCGTAGAGATGGCGGTGCTGCTGGCCGTGCCGATCCTTGCGCCGCCGGGGCGGTGGTTTGGTCAAGGGGTGCTGCGTTTCCTCATTTTCCAGACACTGGCCATGCCCTTTATCCTACTGGCCGGTTGGGCTCTGGCAGGTGTTGAAGCCAACCCGGTAAATACCACGCTGACCACGCTGGCGACCGTTTTCCTGGGGCTGGGGTTCGCCTTCTGGCTGGCAGTGTTCCCCTTCTACACCTGGATTCCGCTGTTGGCCGAGCAGAGCTATCCATACGTATCGGGTTTCTTCTTCCTGATGCTTTCCTCCGTTACACTCCTGCTGGGGCTAAACTTCCTGGATCGCTTTGGCTGGCTGCGTGCCCTGCCAAACCTATACCCGGTTATCGGTCAGGTCGGTGCGCTGATGATTGTCACCGCGGGGCTTTGGGCAGCATTCCAGCAGAACCTCTCGCGCCTGTTCGGTTACGGCGTCATCGTTGAAACGGGCTTCTCGCTGCTGGCGATAAGCCTTTCCAGCCGCCTGGGCCTGGATCTGTTTGCCAGCATGTTCTTGCCCCGCATGATTATGCTGGGGCTATGGGCGCTCTCGCTTTCAGTGCTGCTCCAGCGTACCGGCTCTACCCGCTTTGAAGATGCGCGCGGCATGGTGCAGAAGCTCCCATTTGCCGCCGCCGGTCTTGCGGTGGCGTCACTCTCGCTGGCAGGTTTGCCGCTGCTGGCGGCCTTCCCCATACGCCAGGTACTTATGGAAGAAGTGGCCAGGCAGTCGCTTTCCAGCGCGCTGTGGGCGCTGATTGGCACGGTGGGCATGCTGTACAGCACATTCCGCGCGCTGGTAATCCTTGCCCGAGAGCCGTCCAATCGGCTGGAAGAAGCAGCGGCAGCCCCAGAACCTGTCGACCTTTCCGCGGCTACCTCGCCCACCCCATCGCGCTCCTTCTTAGAGTCGCCGGTACAGGTGGTGCTGCTGCTGATTGGCATAACCGGGCTGTTGTTCATCGGCCTCTTCCCGCAGGCCTTCCTGCCGATCACCGCCGGGCTGCTCTCTCGCTTCACGCAGCTGCCCTAGTCCGGGTAGCAGTGGTTGCCAGGCCATCCCAATACATCGCCAAGTCGCTTCAGAAACTACCCTGGTTATGTAGGTAAGCTGCGCCTCCATCACAGCCCTGGCAAAACCAGGCACCCATCACCAGATTCGCTACCCGAATCGGTTATAATGTTGCAACCGATCAAAAGATGTCTCCCCTTCATACTACCTGTTATGGCACGATCTCTCAGGCACATCAAACCGTATGAAGTATTCATTTCGATCCACAAGAAACGTAGAAAAGGAACACCAACATGGATATCGACCAGCTTGCGAAGCGCATTGAATGGTTAGAAGACGAGCGCCGCAAGGATAAGATGATTATCCAGACCCTGGAAGAACGGATCGCCTCGATGGAGCGCGATGTCCCGGGTTTGACGCAAAAAACCAAAGAAACCGGCAGTGAAGTAACCCGCCTTTCAGCAACGCTCGCAAAATTCGACCAGATCGACAGTTCTCTGGCACAACTCCGTGTTGACCTCACCCGCTCGGTAGAGGCCATGGAAAAGACGCGCGTGGAGCGAGAGCGCGAGATGGAAAAGGCCCGCCAGGCTGAGCAAGAAACGCTCTCAAAGGCCATTGGCGAGGTGCGCCGCGGGCTAGACCCGATCCCCGAGCTGCGCAAGTCCGTTCAATCCCGCATGGAAGAGGACTTCCGGCTGGCCCGGCTGATCGAAGAGACGAACCAGAAGATTGTCGAATACCGGCGATCAGATGACGAATACCGCCGGTCACTGAAGCTGCTGGAAGAAGCCACTCGACAGGAAGGCAAACGCCTGACTGACATGCAGGGCGAAGTGGCAGCAGTGCGCAAACGCCAGGATGAGCAGCGTGGCAAGATCGACCTGATGAGCGACAGCACCCGCAAGATGGAAATGCGCATCAGCGAGTATCAGGCGGCTGAAAGCGAGCGCCGCCAGGCCGTCACCGCGTTTATGGATAAGCAAAACATGGCTGCCGTGGAACGCGACCGTATCTGGAAGGAATGGCAGGCAAGATTCGAGATGATCGAGCGCCAGGGAATGGGGCTTGACGCTCAGCTTCAGGCCATCGAAGCGACCAACCGCTCGATCAGCCGCGCGCAGGAAGCCTTTGACGAGATTACCCAGCGGTTTGAGCGCCGCATCAACGAAATCACGGAAATGCAGCGTCTGACCGAAGACCGCTTCCGGCAGGAATGGGTAGCTTTCAAAGCCGACGACCAGAAACGCTGGACCAACTACTCGCTGGTGCAGGAAGAACAGCAGCGCGAACAGACTCGTAACTTTGAGCGTTATAACGAACGCATCGTGCTGTTAGAAGATGTGGCACAGGAATTACAAGATCTGATGCACCAGATCCGCGAAGAGAACCAGAAGCGCCTGCAAAATCTACTGGCGATGGCACACGAGTGGGTTGAGCAGCACGACCGGGTATTTGGCCGTGCAGGGTAAATGACCCATGCGCGTCATTGGCACCGCCGGGCACGTAGATCACGGTAAGTCCACCCTCGTTTCGGCATTGACCGGTACGCATCCTGACCGATTGAAAGAGGAGCAGGAACGGGAGATGACCATTGACCTGGGTTTCGCCTGGATGGCGCTGCCCAATGGCGAGCAGGTTGGCATTGTCGATGTGCCCGGGCACCGCGATTTCATCGAAAACATGCTGGCGGGTGTCGGCGGGATCGACGCGGTGCTGTTTGTGGTCGCTGCTGACGAGGGCGTGATGCCACAAACGCGCGAGCACCTGGCGATCCTCGATCTGCTGCAAATTCAGGCTGGGGTGATCGCGCTGACCAAGATCGACATGGTCGATGATCCCGACTGGCTGGAACTGGTGGAAGCGGATGTGCGCGCTTCGATGCAAAATACCGTTCTCGCCGATGCTCCTTTGGTGCGCGTTTCGGCGCGCACCGGGGCCGGGCTCGATGCGCTTACCACCGCGCTGCAAGCCTGCCTGGGCGACCGCCCGCCCCGACCCGACCAGGGTCGCCCGCGCCTGCCCATTGACCGGGTGTTCACCATCGCCGGGTTTGGCACCGTAGTCACCGGCACGCTGCTGGATGGCACGCTGCGCCTTGGCGAAGAGGTAGAAATACTGCCTTCCGGAGTGCGCGGGCGAATCCGCGGGCTGCAGTCACACAAGCGCAAAGAGCAGTCAGCCCATCCGGGCAGCCGCACGGCAGTGAACATCAGCGGTGTGGAGGTGGACGCGATTCGGCGCGGAGAAGTGCTGGCGTGGCCCAATCGCTACCAGACGACCAACCGCCTCGACGTGCAGTTCCGCCTTCTGCCAGACGCCTCGGCCCCGATAAAGCACAGCAGCGAAGTGAAGTTCTTCCTCGGCACGGCAGAGATTGTGGCGCGCGTACGCGTGCTCGGCGTGGAGGAGCTGCGCCCCGGAGATGAGGGCTGGCTGCAGTTGGAACTGCGCGAACCAACCGTGACGGTGCGCGGAGACCGGTATATTTTGCGCCGCCCCTCCCCTGGCGAAACGATCGGCGGCGGCGTGGTGATAGACCCGCATCCCGGTCGCCGACACCGCCGGTTTGACGCAGCAGTGCTGGCAAAGCTCGAATCCCTGCGCCATGGCTCGCCAGCGGACGTGCTGATCCAGGCATTTCAGACAGGCGGCGTGCTTACCATTCGCGAAGCAGTGGCCCACGCCCGCCTGCCCCAACCGCAAGCCGCGGATGCACTTGAAGAATTGCTGCAAGATGGTCGGTTGATGCTGCTCGAGCCGGGCGAAGCATCATCTGAGAGCGATCTACTGGCCTTGAGCCAGGCACAGTGGACAGAGATCACAGAGCGAGCAATGAAGGAGCTGGAGCATCTGCACCGCATCCAACCGCTGCGCCGGGGTATGCCGCGTGAAGAGCTAAAAAGCCGCCTGCGCATGCCCCATACACGGGTTTTCAACGCCGCCATGCGACGCTGGGCTGCCGACAGTGCAGTGGTAGACAGCGGGCGCGAGGTATGGCGGGCGGGGCACAGCATCCGTATGCTGCCGCAGCAACGCGCGCAGGCCGACCGGCTGCTTGCGAAGTTCGCGCAAGCCCCCTTCGCCCCACCCAGCGTCAAAGAAGCACAGGCGGACGTGGGTGAAGACGTTTACCAGGCCATGGTAGAATTGGGCGAGCTGAAGCCCGTCTCCGGGGAAGTGGTCTTCAGAACTGCCGATTATGAAGCAATGATTGGCATTGTGCAGGAACATTTTGTTCGAGAAGAAACCCTCACTGCCGCGCAGTTCCGCGACCGGCTGAACACCAGCCGCCGCTACGTTCTGGCCTTCTTAGAACACCTGGATGCTGCCGGAATCACCCTCCGCGAGGGCGACGCGCGGAAACTGCGCAAACAACGAACACCCGGCAACCGTTGACAGACTCGAACCAACCCGGTATAATACCGGTTGCTCTTGCCCCGGCGTAAGTCTGGCTGGGGCATTCACCTGTCATAACTTATCTTAATCCCCAACTTCCCCGCAGATCGGCGTAAACCCGCTGCACAGCGGCCTCAGCGCGGAGTATGCGGCGAAGTGAAGATTGGAGAGGCACATGAAGTACGCTATCGTTGAGAATGGCGGCAAGCAGTATCGAGCCGTCGAGGGGTCTACGATTGAAGTAGACCTGATGGATGCCCAGATCGGCGACAAAATCGCCCTCGGCTCCGTTTTGCTCCTGGTCGATGGGGACCAGATTTCGGTTGGCGCTCCGGCAGTGAAAGGCGTAAGCATTTCCGCCACCGTCGTCGATCATGTCAAAGGCCCCAAGATCGTCGTCTTCAAGTATCGCCCGAAGAAGCGCATCCGCGTGAAGACCGGTCATCGCCAGAAGTACACTCGTTTACAAGTTAACTCGATCGAAGTGGAGTAAGGAACAATGGCACATAAAAAAGGTGGTGGTTCCGTTCGCAACGGTCGTGACAGCAATTCGCAGCGCCTTGGCGTCAAGAAGTATGCCGGCGAGCGGGTCATTTCCGGGAACATCATTGTCCGCCAGCGCGGCACCCGCATCAAGCCCGGTGTAAATGTTGGCATCGGCAAAGATGACACGCTGTTTGCTGTCGCGGACGGTTTGGTTGTTTTCGAAACCCTCCCCACGGGCCAGAAGCGGGTAAGCGTTAAACCCGAAGAAGCCAAAACGGAGTAAGAGTTTCGACCAGCCTGCCCCGTCTTTCAACACTTTGAAGGACGGCTGCAGGGGTACTCTTTAGAAGGGACGGTTTGTTGTTATGAAGCAGAAATTACACCCCGAATATTATCCCGATGCGCAGGTTATTTGCGCTTGTGGCAATACCTGGAACACCGGGTCGACCAAAAAGGTCATCCGCACCGAAGTTTGTTCGAAGTGCCATCCATTCTTCACCGGTCAGCAGCAGCGCCTGGTGGACCGCGAAGGTCAGGTTGACCGCTTCTACCGCAAACTTCAGGCTCGCCAGAGCTACATGGACACCCAGAAGACGCGTGAAGATTCCAAGGTCTCGTTGAACCGCGCCGTCGCCGATATCGGCCTGGGCACCCGCGCCACCGATGCGCTGGCCAAAGCCGGCATCACCACAGTGGCCCAGGTTATGGAACGCCTCCAGCAGGGCGAAGCGCACATCCTCGAAGTCGACGGTTTTGGCCGCAAGGCGCTGATCGACCTGAAGAAGAGCCTGCGCAACCTGGGTTACGAGCTTCCGGCCGCTGCCGAAGAAGCTGCCCAGTAAACAGCTTTGCTTATGAAAAGGCCGCCCGATTTTGGGCGGCCTTTTTTTATTCGTCCGTCACGAAAACGGGTCTCTAGAAATTGTTGTGGTTGTAGGGGAAGTTGCTGCGCAACTTTCCCTACAACCACAACAATTCCCAAAGTGTCACGAAAACGCGAATTTCGTGCATCCCTTCATGGAGTAGAATAAACCTCAATGACCCTCTTCTTGCACACAGTGCGGTTGGCAGTACAGCAGCAGATTACGTATCGCGCCGCCACCTTTGCGGGGCTGGCGACGAACTTTTTCTTTGGCCTGCTGCGCATCGCTGTGCTCATCGCCCTCTACCGCGGTGAGAGCGAGGTGAACGGCATGACTTTGCAAGGCGCCATCACCTTCGTCGTCTTGTCACAGGGGTTGATCACCTTTCTTTCCATATTCGGTACATTCGACATCATGAACTCTGTCTACAGTGGCGCCATTGCCTCCGATTTGCTAAGGCCGTGGAGCCTGTACGCCAACTGGATGGCCCGTGATTTTGGCCGCGCGCTGGTAAACCTGGTACTGCGCGGGCTGCTGCTGGTGGCAATGATTGCGCCTTTCTACCCCATGGTGGTACCCTCCCGCCTGGAGCAGTGGGTTGGTTTCATCCTGGCGCTGCTGCTCGGGTGGCAAGTGAGCTACGCCTGGCGATTCCTGGTCAACCTCGCCTCCTTCTGGACGCCCGACGCGCGTGGCTTTGCCCGCCTGGCCTATATATTGATGCAGTTGCTCTCTGGGTTTATCATGCCGCTGCGCCTCTACCCAAACTGGTTCGCTGAACTATGCAAGCTGACCCCCTTCCCCGCATTGTTCAACACGTCTATTGAAGCCTACCTCGGCCTGGTATCTGGGACAGAGTTATGGCTGGCGCTATTTAACCAGATGCTCTGGGTGATCGTTCTGGCTGCGCTGGTACAGGTTGTGCTGCGTGCCGGCGTGCGCAAGCTGGTGATCCAGGGAGGCTGAACCTTGCGTTCACACTTCTTCAACCTCTTCTGGAACATTGGCATGTACCGCCGGCTGCTGGGCGTGCAGGTTCGCTCGCAGATGGGTTACCGCATATCCTTCTGGCTGGATCTCATCTCCACTGCCGGGAACTTTGTCTACTTCATCTCCCTGATGCTCGTTCTCCAGCGCTTCGAAAACATCGCCGGGTGGGGTCTGGTCGAGATCGCCTTCCTCTACGGCATGATGGAAGCATCCTTTGGTATGATGGATATGATTTTCTCCGGCTTCGATCCTGGGCACTTTGAGACCTTCATCCGCCAGGGCGCATTCGACCAGATCTTACTACGTCCGGTGGGCATCACCTGGCAGGTGCTCGGCTCGCGCTTCTTGCTGCGCCGCCTGGGCCGTGTATTCGAGGGGCTGCTGGTGCTCGCCTATGCGCTAACCCTGCTCGATGTGCAGTGGACGGCGGGCAAGCTGCTGTACATGCCGGTAGTGTTCATCAGCCAGGTGGTGGCGATGGGAGCGCTGTTCCTGCTTGGCTCCACGCTCACCTTCTGGACCCAGCAGTCTACAGAGGCGATGAACATCCTCACCTATGGCGGCTCGGAGATGATGTCGTACCCCATGACCATCTATCCCGGCTGGATGCAGCGCTTCTTCACTTTTGCCGTGCCGTTCATCTTCCTCAACTATTACCCGGCGCTATACTTTTTGGACAAGCCCGATCCGCTCGGCTTTCCGCCTTTTGCGCCCTTCCTCGCGCCGATTGTCGCAATCGCTCTCTTTTGGGTGGCACTGCGCGTCTGGCGATTCGGCATCGATCATTATCAAAGTACGGGCACATAAAGGGGTTTATGTTTGTTACTTTTGGATGCGACTGCGTCACATCCAAAAGTAACAAACGAAAAAAATATGACTTCCATTATTCAAGTGCGCGATCTCACCAAGACCTTTCAGGTCGTTCGCCGCCGTGCTGGCATAACGGGCGCGCTGGCAAACCTGTTTGCCCCAAGCTACAACGAAGTTCGTGCGGTCGACCGCATCAGCTTTCAATTGGAAGAGGGCGACCTGGTCGGCTACCTGGGGCCGAACGGCGCGGGCAAGTCCACCACCATCAAAATGCTCACCGGGCTGCTGGTTCCCTCCGGCGGGGCGCTGCAGGTGGATGGTTTTGTGCCGTGGAAAGACCGTGCCCGCTATGTCTCACGCATCGGCGCGGTATTCGGGCAGCGAACGACCCTGTGGTGGGATCTGCCGGTGATTGACTCGTTCGAGCTGCTCCAACCAATGTATAAAGTAGAGCCAGCCCGCTTTCGGCGCAGCCTGTCGGACTTTGTGGAGCTGCTGGAGATGGGCGAGTTCCTGCACACGCCGGTCCGCTCGCTCTCATTAGGGCAGCGCATGCGCGCCGACTTGTGTGCCGCCCTGCTCCACGAGCCGCGCCTGGTCTTTTTAGACGAGCCAACCATTGGCCTGGACGTGGTCGCCAAGGAGCGCATCCGACAGTTCATCCAGCACATTAACCGCGAGCGCGGCGTTACCATCCTGCTCACCACCCACGATCTCTCCGACGTAGAGCGGCTGTGTGATCGGGTAATGATCATCGACCACGGGCGGCTGCTGTATGATGGAACACTCCCCCGCCTCAACGGACGTTTTGAAAGCGACTGGTCTTTGGTGGTAACATTTGCTGAGGAATCGGATGACGTGCGCCTGCCCGAACTACCCGAGCCGGAGCGTGAGGGTGTGCGCGCCATCTACCGCTTTGATCACCGCCACTACGTCGCCGCGGATCTGATTCAGCAGCTCATGCAGCGCCACCGCATCGTGGACCTGGAAGTGCGCCGCCCCGCGCTGGAAGAGACCATCCGGCGCATCTACGAAGAGCGGCTGCTGTTGAGTGATTAGCAGTTTTCCAAAAACTCGATGAGATCGAGTTTTTGGAAAACTGCAACCTATATCCCGTTCCTCCGTATATATTCACAGAGAGACGGATACAGGAGCATTTGGTGAGCAACGTAGAAGTAGATTGGCTCCAAAAAGCCTTAGACGGAGATGAAGAAGCCTTTTCGCAGATCGTTGAAACCTACCAGCGACCGGTCTATAACCTTTGCTACCGGATGCTGGGCGACGAGATCGATGCGGAAGATGCAGCGCAGGAGACATTCTGGCGGGCCTATCAGGCATTGCACCGCTATGACCGATCGCGCTCCTTCCCAACATGGCTGCTCTCCATCGCCGCGCACTACTGCATCGATCAGCAGCGCAAACGCCGGGTACCGATCCTGAGCGTTGATTTGCTGCCCGAAGAAGATGCCCCAGACCCGTCCCCCAGCCCGGAGAAAGTTGTCGGGCAGTTGGAAGAAAGCGAGCAGATGCGGCGGCTGCTCAAAACGTTAGGCCCGCAAGACCGCGCGGCAGTGGTGCTGCGCTACTGGTACGAATTTTCGGAGGACGAAATCGCGAAATCGCTCAATCTCACCGTCAGTGCAGTCAAGAGCCGGCTGCACCGCGCCCGTAAGGAACTGGCTCAGAACTGGAAAGAAACAACGGCAACCAAGGCGCTTCCAGAGAGGAGAAAAAATGAGTCACCAGCCCTTTGAAACCTGGATCTTGGATAAGGATACACTGCCACCGGTGGAGCGGCGCGCGCTGCAAGAGCACATAGATGAATGCGCGCAGTGCCGCAAGCTGCAGTCTCGCTGGCAGGCAGTCCGTTATGAGCTGCGAGCCCGCCCGATGGCTGCTCCGGCCCCGGGGTTCACCCAGCGCTGGAAAGCCGGCCTGGCCGAACGCCGCGCCCGCGAGCAGCGCAAGCAGGCCTGGAAGATCTTTGGCCTCTTGCTGGCCGGGGCATTGTTCGTCTCGCTCCTCATGGGTGTGTACGCAATGGCGACCTCTACGCCTGCCGACTGGCTGACTGCCATTGTCCGCTCGTTTTCGTCCTCCCGCGATCTGATTCATCTGGGGATTGAGTCAGTACAAACCTGGCTTGCCAGCACCCCCCTGGCGCTCAACATCGCCCTCTGGATTTACCTGACCGTGGCCTTGTGCCTGCTCTCGCTGGTCTGGGTGCTGATCCTCTGGCGCACCACCATCGTAGGAGTATTGAATCAATGAACAAAATCATGCGAACTTCATTTTTTGTGCTGGTAGGGCTGCTCCTGCTAAGCCTGACGGGCTGTGTGGGCCTTTCTGCCACGGTCGAAGAGGGCCTGGTGCTTGGACAGTCGTATCGGCTGGAAAGCGGCGAAACGATCGACCACGACCTGACCGTCATTGGCGGCAGCGTAGTCATTGAAGACGACGCCACTGTAAACGGCGACCTGGCTGTGATGGGCGGAAACGTAACTGTAGATGGCACCATCGATGGGAATGTTTCCGTCATCGGCGGCACGCTCTCACTGGAAGATAACGCGGTTGTACGCGGCGATGTAACTGGCCTGGGTGGAACGATCCACAAGGCCAAAGAAGCCGTCATCGAAGGCCGCGAAATGCGGGCTAACCGCCCCTGGAACGTGACAACTATGCGCACGCCCCCGGTCAACGTTGTGCTCGACCCGATTGGCGGCTTCCTGGGCGCAATCTTCCAGGCCTTGGCTCTGGGCGCACTGGCTGTGCTGGTGAATCTGTTCGCCGCGCGCCTGATGGACCGCACCGGCCGCTCGGCTGTGGCACAGCCCATCGCTTCTGGTGGCGTAGGTCTGCTGACCGTCGTTGTAGCCCCTGCCCTGCTGATCCTGATGGCCATCACCATCATCTTGCTACCCATCAGCCTGCTCGGCTTCGCTGCGGTAGGCATCGCCGCCCTGTTTGGCTGGATCTCGCTGGCGCTAATGGTCGGCTGGCAGCTTGCTCAGTGGCTGAAGCAGCCCTGGTCTGAGCCGGTGATCGCCGGTGTAGGCGCGGTGGTTCTCTCTCTGGTAGGCAGCCTGCTCAACGTCATGCCTTGCATCGGCTGGACGGTCAACTTCCTGATCTGGATGATTGCCCTGGGCGCGACCGTTCTCACCCGCTTCGGCACGCAGATATATCCAGCGCCTTATGACCCGATCCGCCCGATGGTTCCGCCCACGTATGAGGCTGGTGACTCTGGCGCACGCGTCTACGACGCTCCGCGGGAAGATCGGTAATTCTTATATTGGTACTTTCAGCACGTAATACGAGTTGTGTATCAAAAATAACACAGACGCCCGGTTAGCCGGGCGTTTGTGTTATTTTTGATACAACCGCATCTGCTCGATCTTTTCGCACACGGCCGGGGGCAGAAAGTAGCGGTAGTGCAGGCCCATGGCCACCCGCTCACGGATGCTGGAGGACGAAATCTCCAGCAGCGGCGCGTCGATAAAATGCACTTTGGCAACAATACCGGGTAGAATGCGCTCTAAGCGCGGCAGGTCAACAAAATCTGCCGGGCGGCGCATGACGCCGATACCATCCAACGCGGCGAGCAATTCCTGCGGGCGCATCCAGTCTGGCAGATCGTGCAGTGAGTCGCCGCCCATCAGGTAAAACAGCTTTGCGCCGGGGAACTGCTGCGCCAGCAACTTGACCGTATCGACCGAGTAGTGCGGGCCTGGGCGATCGATCTCCACCTGCGATACTTCAAACTGCGCATCTGCGCCAATGGCTGCCTGTACCAGATCCAGCCGCACGTTCACCGGGCTGATTTCACGCCCGGCTTTGTGCGGGGGATTGGGAGTAAGCACCCACAGCACCTTGTCCAGTCGCAAGCGGCTGCGCGCTTCCGCCGCCAGGATCAGATGTCCGACGTGCGGAGGATCAAACGTGCCGCCAAAGATGCCAATGCGCACCTGAGGCTTCTAATCCGACCATTCCAGGTCGTACTGGCCAATATACACGGTATCGCCGTTGCCAATGCCCGCCTGGCGCAGGGCCTTGTCGATGCCCAGCGTTTCGATCAGTCGGTAAAAGCGCAGCACGGCAGCTTCTTCTTCCCAGTAGGTCATCGCGGCGGCGCGCTCGATCGCCTCACCCTTCACGCGGTAGCCACCATCATCGGTTCGCTCGATGGTGAACTCGCGCGGATCAGTCTCCGGGCGGTAAACGGGCACTTCGCGTGCGGTCGGCTCGGGCTCGGGCGCATCCTGAAGCAGTTGGTGCGCCTTCCACAACAGCGGACGGAGATTCTCCTGGGCCAGCGCTGAGATGGACATAGCTTCATAGCCATGCTTCTCCATCTCAGCCTTCACTTCGGGCCAGCGCTCCTGCGCCTCGGGCATATCCATCTTATTGAAGGCCACTACCTGCGGCTTGCGCCCCAGGGCTGGGTCAAACAGGGCCAGCTCCGAGTTGATCTGCGAGAAATCGGCCAGGGGGTTCTCTCCGGTGCCGTCGATTACGTGGATTAGCACGCGCGTGCGCTGAATGTGGCGCAGGAAGGCATCGCCCAGGCCAACGCCCATGTGCGCGCCTTCCACCAGGCCGGGGATATCGGCCAAAATCAGGGTGGTGTCCAGGTCCAATTCCGCTACGCCGAGATTGGGCTCCAGCGTAGTAAAAGGGTAATTGGCAATTTTGGGCCGGGCGTTGGAAACCGCAGCCAACAAGCTAGATTTGCCCGCGTTTGGCAGGCCAACAATGCCAATATCGGCGATCAGCTTTAGCTCCAGTCGAAGATTAACCTCTACCGGAGGTTCGCCCTTCTCGGCAATGCGCGGAACCTGCCGGGCAGCAGACGCAAAATGTTGGTTGCCGCGTCCCCCGCGCCCACCCTTTGCCACCATCAGGCGCTGGCCTGGCTCGGTCAGATCACCCATCAGTTCGCCTGTGTCACGGTTATAGATCAGCGTTCCTGGGGGCACGGGAATAACCAGATCTTTCGCGCCGCGGCCCGACATATTGTTCGGCCCGCCTTTGCCGCCATCTGGGGCAATATACCTGGCATTCTGCCGGAAGCTTGCCAGGGTGTTCAGCGTCTCACGGACCTCAAAGATCACGTCGCCGCCGCGCCCACCATCGCCGCCATCCGGCCCACCGCGAGGGACGTACTTCTCACGGTGGAAATGCACCATGCCGTCGCCCCCCTTCCCCGACCGGGCGTAAATTTCAATCTCGTCGATAAACATGCACTTTCCCCACTTGCACTTTCTATTCTGGTGCTTGTTGGATTATTGTGTGGCCAACCCCGTTGGCCACACAATAATCCAACAAGCACCAAGTAATGTTATGTTTCTCGCAGGACGCATGTTTGCGTCCTGCGAGAAACAATGTTTTCTATTTCTTGCCGAACTTTTCTTTCAAGATCTCTTCCAGCGAGGGCTTGCCGATCTCCTGGAGCTCGTAGCGAACGCGCTGCATGGGCTTGTTGACCTTGATGATGCGGGTCAGGTCGATCGGCGTGGCGCTGATCACCATATCCACATCGGAGCTGTTGATGGTCTGCTCCAGATCGCGGGTCATTTCATCACCGTAACCCATGGCCGGGAGAATGGTGCCGGTATTGGGATACTTCTTATAGGTCGCATCGATGGTGCCAACCGCGAACGGGCGCGGATCTACGATTTCGCCTGCGCCAAAGCGGCGGGCAGCCACCCAACCGGCGCCGTAAGCCATTTCGCCGTGGGTCAGGGTCGGGCCGTCTTCGATCACCAGCACGCGCTTGCCGCGGATGCCGGCGGGGTCGTCGACGAACAGCGGCGAAGCAGCTTCAATCACCACGGCATTCGGGTTGACTGCGCCAATGGTATTGCGGACGGCGATCACGCTCTCGGGAGATGCGGTGTCCACCTTATTGATCACGAACACGTCGGCCAGGCGGATATTGGTCTCACCGGGGTGATAGGTGTACTCGTGGCCTGGGCGGTGCGGATCGACCACAACGATCGCCAGGTCTTCCTGGTAGAACGAGAAGTCATTGTTGCCGCCATCCCAAAGCACGATGTCGACTTCCTGTTCGGCCTGGCGCAGGATGGCTTCGTAATCCACGCCCGCGTAGACGATTACGCCGTTATCGATGTGCGGTTCGTACTCTTCGCGCTCTTCGATCGTGCACTGATGCTTGTCCAGGTCAGCATAGTCAGCGAAGCGCTGCACTTTCTGGGCAACCAGGTCACCATAAGGCATGGGGTGGCGGATTGCCGCCACGCGGTAGCCCATCTCGCGCAGGATCAGCGAGACGCGGCGGGTGGTCTGGCTCTTGCCCGAACCCGTGCGCACGGCACAAACCGAGACAACCGGCTTGGTCGACTTGATCTTGGTGGTGCCGGTGCCCATCAGGCGGAAATCGGCGCCAGCGGCCATCACCGTGGAGGCCTTGTGCATCACGTACTCGTGCGGCACGTCGCTATATGCAAACACCACCTGATCAACCTTCTCTTCCTTAATCAGGCGTTCCAGCTCGCTCTCCGGGTAGATCGGGATGCCAGCGGGGTACAGCGATCCGGCCAGTTCAGCCGGGTACTTGCGCCCTTCGATGTTCGGAATCTGAGTGGCGGTGAAAGCCACCACCTGGTATTCCTTGTTGTCGCGGTAGTAGACATTGAAATTGTGGAAGTCTCGTCCCGCGGCGCCCATGATGATCGTACGGATGGGGGTCATAGAAAGGTAACTCCTTATGACAAAAAAAGATTAGTTGCTTTATCGGTACTAATCCCACAGGGCAACACACCCGGGGAAAAGTTCACATCGCTTCTGGGGCTGTGATGCCCAATAAAGCCAACGCATTGGCAATCGACTGCCGGGCAGCCGCGACCAGGCGCAGCCGGCCGCTGCGGACGGGTTCCTCCGCCCCCAGCACCGGGCAGTCGTTGTAGAAATCGCTAAAAGCGCGTGCAAGGTCATAGGCCATGGAAGCGATATAGAGCGGTCGGTACTCCGCCGCGGCCCGCTGCACCTCTTTCGGCATGCGCGAAATCAAATCCACCAGCTCAATTTCAGACTGCGACATTTCATATTCAAACGCATGCTCCGCTGGGATCTCTCCGCCAGCTTTGCGAATGATGCTCGTCGCCCGCACTGCCGCATATTGAATATAAGGAGCCGCCTGACCGTTGAAGTCGAGCGCCGCTTCCCAATCAAACGTGACAATCTTGGTGTTCTCGCGGGCCAGCATGGGGTACTTCAGCGCACCAATACCCACCGCCCGGGCGGTTGCCATCTTCTGCTCGGGGCTGAGGTCGGGATTCTTCTCTTCCACTACTTCCAGGGCACGTTTGGTCGCCTCGCGCACAAGGTCTTCCAACAGCACCACCGTACCTTCGCGCGACGCCATCACTACGTTGCCGGGAAGATTCACGAGCTCGTACGAGACGTGCTGGCACTTTTCGGCAAATGGAAAGCCAGCCACCTCAAGAGTCTTGAACACCTGCTGGAAGTGCAGTGACTGGCGCACATCAACCACGTAGATCGACTTTACCAGGTCCGGAAAGTCGTTGAACTTAATCTTCGCCAGCGCCAGATCTTCCGTAGCATACAACGCGGTGCTGTCTGAGCGAAGTACCACGAAGGTGCGATATTTTTCATTCTTCAGCCCCAGCAGCTCGTCGATCTTGACGATCACCGGGCCATCTGGGCGCTCATCTGTGGCGATACCCTTTTCGATCAGCATATCCACCAGTTCTTTGCCGGGTTTTTCTGCCTGGCTGGGGAAGTAGTAGCGATCAAAGCGAATATCGAGCAGATCATACAGCTCGTTGAAGCCTTCCAGCGACCACTGTCGTGTCTCTTCCCATAGCTTCACCAGTTCCGGGTCGCGCTGGTCCCAGCGGACGTACAGCGCCCGCACTTCGGCTTCCATATCGGGGTTTTCTTCCAGCCGCTTATTGGACTCAGCGTACAGCGCGCCCATCCAGCGGGTAATATCCTTCTCGGGGCGCTCGCCCTGGTGGAGGTTCATGTAGTTCCACAACCACTTCATCACGTGCTTGCCGATGTCGCCCGGGTAGTTGGCGCGAACCACGTCATACCCGGCACATTCCAGAATGCGCGACAGCACATCGCCCAAAATGGCGCTGCGCAAATGTCCCACGTGGAATGCCTTGTGGGTATTGGGCTGCGAAAATTCCACCATGACCCGCTCGCCGCGCCGCTCGCCGCAGCCATAAGCGCTGCCCTGCTCCAGCACCGTATCGACCACGCGTCGGGTGTATTCGGTGGTGGAGAAATACAGGTTTAAGTAGCCTTTCACTGCCTCAACGCGTGAAAAGCCCTGCGGTGTGCCGATTTGCGCGGCAGCTTGCTCAGCCAATTCACCCGCACGCTGGCTCACGTTAATCTTCTTGCCCTGTCGCGCTTCCATCGCCGCCATTTGGAAAAACGAAGTTGAAATGCCCCATCCACCGCTGAATGGGATCCAGCCCCACTGCAGCGAGACCTCGGGCAAACCATTTTCAGCCGCGAAAGACTGTATTTGAGCTTCGAGTTTTTGTTGTTCGGCTTCAAACATGAGCGGACTCCACGATCAAGGCGATTGGTGCTGCTTACCGCTGGCAGCGGTGCGGCCTTATGAGAAGCAGCGACAGAGGCATTATAACATTCTTAATTTATGCTTTGATTCACCAAATCGGTGGTCAAACATCACAGAAAAAGCAAAAGCGGGAGCGAATACCACTCCCGCTGCCGGTAATAGGAGTGCGTCCGCTGCGGAATACCTGCGGCAAGACGCGAATTCATCCAGTCCGAAAGATGCTTACTTTGTCAGTTCCGCCAGGCGCTTCATCAGCCGGCTCTTGCGGCGAGCAGCATTGTTCTTGTGAATAATGCCCTTCGCTGCGGCGCGGTCCAGCATGCTGATCGCCTCTGCAACAGATTCTTTCGCGGTTTCGGGGGTTCCGGTGAGGGCTTCGCGCGCCTTCGCAACGTAGGTACGAGCACGACCGCGGACGATACGATTCTGAACGCGGCGCTTCTCATTCTGCCGGTTCCGCTTGATTTGAGACTTAATATTAGCCAAAGTCGATCCTCCAAAAAGCTGTTCGTTCTTCGTTTGTTTTGTCCGCCCGGCTATCTGTCGGCGCAGCCGCCAGACCACCGCCCGCACAGAACAAACGTAGTATCCATTCCAATGATTGCAGGCACGGATTCTACCCGAAAGGGGGCCATTTGTCCAGTCTAATGTTTTCAAAAATCCGGGCCGTGATTGCTCACGGCCCGTAATTTTACCCTGATTCGCCTGAAATGGCAACTGCTGTTCGGCGGTTACTTATCCTGGAGTGCAGCCACACCGGGAAGCGCAATGCCTTCCAGCATTTCTAGCGAAGCGCCGCCGCCCGTGGAAATGTGCGTGATCTTATCGGCCAGCCCAGACTGCTGGATCGCCGCGGCGGAGTCGCCGCCGCCGACAATAGAAGTCGCGTCGCTCTCGGCCAGCGCTCGGGCCACGCCGAAGGTGCCTTCCGCAAAGCGCTTTACTTCAAACAGGCCCATGGGGCCGTTCCATACAACGGTCTTGGCGCCCTTGATCACTTTGCCAAAGTTCTCCACCGTCTCTGGGCCAACGTCGAGGATGCGCCAGCCATCCGGCACGGGGCCGGTGGGCAGGGTCTTCATCTCGGCGCCTTCGTCTGCGCTGGTGGCAATGACCATATCCACTGGCAGGCGGATCTTGGTGCCACCTTCGTTGAGCAGTTCGCGGGCCAGATCCAACACCTCATTCTCAACCAGCGAGTCGGCGACCGGGTAGCCCTGCGCCTTGAGGAAGGTATTTGCCATGCCGCCGCCGATCAGGATCGTATCGGCCTTCTGCAGCAGGTTGCGAATCACGCCGATCTTGTCGCTGATCTTCGCCCCGCCCAGGATCGCCACAAAGGGACGCTCTGGGTCGGTGATAGCAGAGCCCAGGTACTGGATCTCTTTCTCCATCAGGAAGCCAGCTACGGCGGGCAGGTACTTGGCAACGCCCTCGGTGGAGGAATGCGCGCGGTGCGCGGAGCCAAAGGCGTCCATCACGTACACATCGGCCAGCGAGGCAAACTGCTTGGCCAGGGCTTCATCGTTCTTTTCTTCCAGCGGGAAGAAGCGTGTATTTTCCAGAACCAGGATCTCCCCGGCCTTTAGGTTCTTGGCGGCTTCTTCGGCCTTCGCGCCGGCCGCTTCTTCGGCGAACTTCACCGGGGCTTTCACCATATTGCCCAGGTATTCAGCCACGGGTTTCATCGAGTACTTGGGATCCGGCCCGCCTTTGGGGCGGCCCAGGTGCGAGAACAGGATCACCGCGGCTCCCTGCTGGAGCAGGTACTCAATGGTGGGCAGCGCCGCGCGGATGCGTGTATCGTCGGTGACTTTACCTTCTTTGATGGGCACGTTGAAGTCAACGCGGACCAATACCTTCTTACCTTTCAAGTCAATATCGCGGACAGTTTTCTTGCTGAACATGGTTCCTCCAGGCGTATTTCGCTGTGGGTGATTGGGCTATAAAAAGAAAATGCGTAACCGGACCGATCGGATAGACTGGCCGGTTACGCATTTTTGTTCATGATATTTCCAGGGTCTGGCTTACAGCGACTTCGCCATCATCATCGCGAGGTCGGCGGTGCGGCAGGAGTAGCCCCACTCGTTGTCGTACCAGGTCACAACCTTGATCAGGTTGCCACCCATGACCATATTGGAGGGCAGGTCGACGATCGAGGAGCGCGGGTCGCCCTTGAAGTCCATTGAAACCAGCGGCTGGTTGTAATCGCCGGTGGTAACGCCCAGGATGCCCTTCAGCGCGCCGTTGGCGGCTTCGGTGAATACCTGGTTCAGTTCTTCCTTAGTGGTCGCCTTTTCGACGGTGGCGGAGAAGTCCACAACCGAGACGGTGGGGGTGGGGACGCGCAGAGAGTAGCCGTCGAATTTGCCCTTCAGCTCGGGGATCACCAGTGCAACGGCCTTGGCAGCGCCGGTAGAGGTGGGGATGATGTTCAGGCCAGCGGCGCGGGAGCGGCGCATTTCCTTCTTGTGGCCCTGATCGAGGATGACCTGGTCGTTGGTGTACGAGTGGATGGTGGTCATCACAGCGTTCTGGATCGTGAAGCAGTCATGCACGATCTTGGCTGCCGGAGCGAGGCAGTTGGTGGTGCAGGACGCGTTGGAAACAATGTGGTGCTTGGAGGGGTCATAGTTCTTTTCATTGACGCCGAGCACCAGGGTGATGTCTTCATTCTTGGCGGGGGCCGAGATGATGACTTTCTTCGCGCCGCCCTTTTGAATGTGCACGTTCGCGCCGGGCTTGTTCTTGGCCGGGTCGCCCTTGGCATCGGTGAAGATACCGGTCGACTCGATCACAACGTCAACGCCCAGATCGCCCCACGGCAGGTTGGCGGGATCTTTTTCCGAATAGACTTTCACAACCTTGCCATCAATGACCAGGTCAGTGCCGTCCGCTTCTACTTCCACCGTGCCGGGGAAAATCCCGTAATTCGAGTCGTACTTGAACAGATGCGCGTTGGTCTTGCTGTCAAAGAGGTCGTTAATCGCTACTACTTCGAGTTCACCCGGGTAGCGTTCTGTGATCGCCTTGAGAACCTGGCGGCCAATACGCCCAAAACCATTGATACCAATTCTTGTTGCCATAGAACTTTCCTCCTGAGAGTATAGGACAATATTTTACCATGTTGCCATGGTTTGATCGCAGGGAACACTTAATATTAGTACGAATTTTCACGAATGGGTAGGGTTTCGCGGCTAGGAATTCCCTCTTTGCCGACCGGTCCCGTTCGTTCATAGTACAAATCCATAATGGAACGCGCCAATTTGTGCGAATCGTGACGCCAAACCTTCTGCTCATCGATGAGATCGGAAGCGTAAATCGTGTACTCCTGGTCGAGCCCCGGTTCGATTCGCACAAAGTTAATCGTAGAGGGCAGGTCTCCCTCATAGCGGTTATTTGCAACCACCATGTCAAACAAGCGCACGCCCATGTGCTTCTCCAGGTTGCGGACGTGATCGCCACAGGTATAACCATCTGTCTCGCCCGGTTGGGTGGCAACGTTGCAGACGTAGAACATCAGCGCCCGGCTTACGCGCACCGCATCCGCCAGGTCGGGCACCAGCAGGTTGGGCAGAACGCTGGTGTACAGGCTTCCCGGCCCCACGAGGATTAGATCAGCGTTGAGGATCGCCTTGACCGCCGGGGGGTAGGCCAGCGGATTGTTCGGCTCTAGCCACACGCGGCGGATTCGTCCCGCCGTTTGCGGGATATTACTCTCGCCGCGCACCCGCACCTCGCTGCTGTTGTCGGATAGTTGGATGTCGGCAACAAGACGAACGTCGTGCAGCGTGGCGGGCAGAACCGTTCCACGAACTGCCAGAACCCTGCCCGACTCAGCCACGCCTTCCTCAAAACTGCCGGTTAGTTCTGCCAGCGCGGTGATCAGCAAGTTGCCCACCGAATGCCCGCCCAGCCCGTTTCCGCCCGATGGAAAGCGGTACTGAAAAAGCTGCCCCATCATGGTTTCATCATCCGCCAGGGCTGTAAGGCAGGAGCGGATATCACCAGGCGGCAAGATGCCCATGCTCTGGCGCAGCTCACCCGAAGATCCACCATCATCCGCAACCGAAACGATGGCGGTGATGTTGTGCGAATAAGCCTTCAGGCCGCGCAGCAGTGTTGCCAGCCCAGTTCCCCCGCCGATAACCACAATGCGCGGGCCGCGGTCGCGCTTGCGATACGCGGAGACGGTGTCGAGAATGTTTGAGCCCGGCTGCATAAATGGCTTCAGCAGGGCGCGGTTTAGCTCCCACATTCCCAGCCAAATGAGCCCGAGGCCCAGGCCGCAAAAAATCAGCGCGCGGACCACGCGCGGCAGAAAGCGCAGCGAGAGGATCGCCAGCAAAGACACCCAGCGGCTGTCATCCGGCGCGGAACGATACGCGTCCAGAATTAGCACAGCAAATCCCAGGCCTACCAGGGTGGTACCCGCCAGGATCACGAAGATCCAGCGTTTCACACCCAGGCCTGGGTTCAACCATCCAATTCCCTGGCGCGCCCGTCGCAGAAAATTTCTGTACCCCACCGGACGTCTTCCACCCATACAAAAGTCATCATAACAACGAATCTCGTAATCGTCAACGTTGCGAGAAGGGGGTGCAAGGGCTTTCACAAAGTCGAGCGCTTTGTGAAAGCCCCATCCAGAGGGCCATCCCTCGGCCCCTTCCTGCGCTTGCTCCGCAAGCTGGAAGGGGAGAAGAGCGATTTTTGGGGTATGGCTGGCCGCAACGCGGCCACCCATACCCCAAACCCCGAATAAAGGGAAGCAACTTTGTGAAAACCGTGAAGGGGGTGCATTTCTGTTTTGGGATAGCGGGCTTGGTGATGCCGGGCATCACCAAGCCCGCTATCCCAAGGAAAAAGCCCATGCGGCTGAGCAGTTACCTTACTTTTATCACTATGAGTATGTTATAGTCGCCCCGGGCGGCGCAGCCGGGTTTCGTGCTATAATCGGCGCATATGGACATGTATATCGCCATTGACATTGGTGGGACTCAGATCCGTGTAGCGATTTACCCCAAAGGCGAAACCCGCCCAATCAAACAAAAACGCATCCCGACCAAAGGGAAAAACGAGACTCCTCTTGAACGACTGATCGGGCTGGTTGCAGAGATGTGGCCTGTCAATGACAGTGTTTGCGCGATTGTTGCGGCGGCGCCCGGATGGGTGAACCCCCAGCTAGGCATCGTTTACACCTGCCCGAACATCCCCGGATGGGATAATTTGCCGCTCGCGCAGATCCTGCACGACCGATTCGGCGTGCCGGTGAAGTTGGGCAACGACGCAAACCTTGCCGCGCTGGGTGAATGGCGCTACGGTGCGGGAAGAGGGCATCACAACCTCATTTATCTAACCATCTCCACCGGTATTGGCGGTGGCGTGATCATCGACGACCGCATGCTGCTCGGCGCGCACGGCATTGCCGCAGAAATGGGGCACGTCACCGTCATCCCCGATGGGCCAATGTGTGGCTGCGGTCAGCGCGGGCACCTTGAGGCGGTTGGCTCCGGCACGGCGATTGGTCGCTACGTGGCCGAACAATTGGCGCAAGGCGTACCGTCCTCGCTCTCCGAGATCGTCAACCCCACCGGGCGCGACATCTCGGAAGCCGCCGAACATGGCGATCCGCTGGCAAAGGCGGCTCTTGGGCGCGCCGGAACGCACGTAGGGCATGCAATCGCGAATTTTCTGCACATTTTCAACCCCTCCATGATTATCCTTGGGGGCGGTGTTTCGCGCAGCGGGCCGTTCCTGCTGGAACCGCTGCGGGCAGGAATTGCGGAACGAATCATTTCTCCCGAGTACCTGCACGGTTTGGTGATCACCACTGCCGAATTGGGAGATGACGCCGGGTTGTTAGGGGCGGTTGCGCTGGCCGAGCTGCTGGAACCGTGAGCCTCGCGCGCAGGAAGCACCGTGCTGCAAGATTGGCCGGGCCCCTGCCTCTCCCTGATCGAGGAAATTCCTGGCCAGACCGCTTGCAAAAGCAGCAGATAGCCAGGAATTTTTTGTCTCGAAGCTTATCGGTGCTTTGATCCACATTCCAGGAGGCCCACCACCTACGTGGGCCGACAACACCACCCTTCTTCTTTTTCACCTATCAGGAGTTCTCGTATGCGCACCCTCAATGTTCCAGGACCGAAAGCCAAAAGTCTCATCGAGCGCGATCAAGCCGTAATCTCGCCATCCTACCCACGCGGGTACCCGTTTGTGATGGATTACGGACGTGGCTGCGAAGTGTGGGACGTGGACGGCAACCGTTTCCTGGATTTTGCCGCCGGTATCGCGGTGGTATCGACCGGGCACAGCCATCCCAAGGTTGTTAAGGCCATTCAGGAGCAGGTGGAGAAGTTTATCCACATCTCCTCCGATTTCTACCATGAAAAATGGGTGCGTTTGGGCGAAGAATTGGAACGCATTGCGCCGTTCCAGGAAAAAGCCTGCAGCTTTATGACCAACTCGGGCACCGAGAGTGTAGAAGCAGCCATTAAGCTGGCCCGCTACCACACCAAGCGCACCGAGTTCATCGGCTTTTTGGGTGGCTTCCACGGGCGCACCATGGGCGCTGTAACCTTCACCGCCAGCAAGCCCCATTACCACAAGGGCTTTTTCCCGCTGATGAGCGGCGTTGTCCACGCGCCCTACCCCAACCCTTACCACCAAATTCTCGCCACCATGCCGGGTGAAGATTACGGTGAAGCGGTGGTGCGATATATGGAAGAAGAAATCCTCGGCAAGATCCTCCCCGCCGATGACGTAGCGGGCATTCTGGTCGAGCCGATCCAGGGCGAGGGCGGGTACATCGTCCCCGCGCCGGGCTTCTTCCCTGCCCTACGCAAGCTGTGCGACAAGCATGGCATCCTGCTGATCGCCGATGAGGTGCAGTCGGGCATGGGCCGCACTGGCAAATGGTGGGCCATCGAAAACTTCGGCGCCGAACCGGATATCGTCTGCATAGCCAAAGGCATTGCTTCCGGCGTGCCGCTGGGCGCCATGATCGCCCGCAAGAGCATCATGGATTGGCCGCGCGGCTCACACGGCAACACCTACGGCGGCAACCCTATTGCCTGCGCCGCTGCGCTCGCCACCATCGACCTGATCCAAAACGAGTATATGGAGAACGCCACGGTTGTCGGTCAGTACGCGCAGGACTGCCTGGCAGAGATCGCCTCGCGCCACCCGAGCATTGGGCAGGTGCGCGGCATTGGCCTGATGCTGGGCGTCGAGTTCGTCAAGCAGTCCAACCCGCGCCACGGCGACGAGCACATGCGCGACCGTGTTGTGGACCTGTCATTTGAGCGCGGCCTACTGCTGCTGGGTTGCGGTAAGAGCGTCATCCGCTTCTCGCCGCCGCTGTGCGTGAGCAAAGAGACCATCGACGAAGGCTTCTTGATCTTCGAAGAGGCCGTCGCGCTGGCAGAACAAGGCCACTAACCCGGGGAGGCGTATGGTGGAACGGTTCTTATCGGAGAAACCGCGCTTCTTACCCCCATTGGAAGAGAGCTTCCGCCCGGCGGTTCTGTTCAACCGCGCCTTCCGGGACGCAGCCGCCGGCAATAGCATTCCTCTGGTGATTGGGTTGGAGCGTGAGGGCGGCAAGCTGTCGCGCTTTGAGACGGTCGTCTTTCCGGAAGGTCATCCTCAAGCAGCCGCCAACCTGCTTTACGTGGAACGGCTGGTTAAGTTCATGCTGTGGGCGCGCGGCGGTTTCAAAGTCTATATCGGCGGGCCGGCGAGCATTGGGGAGCATATTCGAAGCGTCTACACCACAGGCGGCGTGCGCGAATTCGACCATCACTTCATGGGCGAGCATGTCTACGAGAGGAAGTTTCAGGTGATCCCTTGCGCGCCAGAAGCCGTTCCACCGGCCTTTGAAAGCGGCAAAGCGTTGGGGCGCAACCTGGATGGCTGCCGGATTGGCTTCGACCTGGGTGCATCGGACCGCAAGGTCAGCGCGGTGATCGACGGTGAGGCCGTATTTAGCGAAGAAGTGATCTGGGAGCCGCGCAATAACACTGATCCCGAGTATCACTATCATGAAATCCTCACCGCACTGCGCACGGCAGCCGCGAAAATGCCACGCGTCGACGCCATCGGCGGCAGCTCTGCGGGGATCTACATCGACAACCGCCCCATGGTCGCCTCATTGTTCCGCGGCGTGCCGCAAGAACGCTTTGGCGAGATCCACAGCCTGTTCCAGCGCATCCAGCGCGAGATGGGCGTGCCGCTGGAGGTGATCAACGACGGCGACGTGACAGCCCTGGCGGGATCTATGTCGCTGGAAGACCATGGCATCCTCGGCATCGCAATGGGCTCCAGCCAGGCGGCAGGCTACGTTGACCTGGCGGGGCACGTTCCCGGCTGGTTGAGCGAGCTGGCCTTTGCCCCGGTCGATTACAGCCCCACCGGCCCCGTGGACGAATGGTCCGGTGACGTTGGCTGCGGGTCGCAGTACTTCTCGCAGCAGTGTGTCTTCCGGCTGGCGCCCAAAGCGGGCATAGCGATTCCGGAGGGCATCACCGACGCGGAAAAGCTCAAGTTCGTGCAGGAAAAGCTGGAAGCCGGGCACGAGGGCGCGCGCAAGATCTGGGAGAGCATGGGCATCTTCCTCGGCTACGCCCTGCCCCACTACGCCGACTTCTACGAGATCAAGCACGTGCTGATCCTGGGGCGTTGCACCTCGGGCAGCGGCGGTGATCTGCTGCTAGAGGGAGCGAACAAGGTGCTGCACGCCGAGTTCCCCGCGCTGGCAGAGCGCATCAACATCCAGCTCCCTGATGAGCGGAGCCGGCGCGTGGGGCAGTCGATCGCGGCAGCCAGCCTGCCGGTGATTGCAAAATAACAATATTCCGGGTAAATTTGGGAGTGCCAAATTTACCCGGAAAATTATGGCAGTAGGTAGGAGAATCTATGAACTTCCTCAGCAGCACCGCGGAAATTTATGTGCCCGATGGCCTGCCTGCCGACGAGGCGCTGGCCCGCACCACGCACCTCTGCATCGCCGCCCACCAGGACGATATAGAGATCATGGCAGCCGCCCCGATCATCGAGTGCTTCCAGCAGCCGGAGAAATGGTTTACCGGCGTGGTGGTCACCGATGGGCGCGGATCGCCCCGCGATGACTTGTACAAGAACTACACCGACGAAGAAATGCACACTGTGCGCTTTAAAGAGCAGCGCAAGGCCTCCGTGGTTGGCGAGTATGCCGCCCAGGTAATGCTCGATTACCCCTCCAAAGCGGTAAAGAACGGTCAGCTCACCGAGCCGGTGCAAGATATCGCCGCGCTGCTCATGGCCACCCGCCCACAGCTCGTCTACACGCATAATTTGGCCGACAAGCACGATACCCACGTGGGCGTGGCGCTCAAAGTGATCGCCGCCATCCGCAGCCTGCCCGCCGAAGCCCGCCCACAGAAGCTCTACGGCTGCGAGGTATGGCGCAATCTGGATTGGATGGTGGACTCAGAGAAAGTAACCATGGATACTACCGCCCACGAGGCGCTGCAAGCTGCCCTGCTGGGCGTGTTCGACTCGCAAATTGCCGGCGGTAAGCGCTACGACCTGGCTTCGATGGGCCGCCGCCGCGCCAACGCCACCTACTCCGAATCGCACGGGGTAGATCAAACCCTTGGCCTGAGCTATGCCATGGATCTCTCCGCGCTAATCAACGACACCACGCGCAGCCCTATGGATCTCGTGCAGGAGCAGATTCGCATCTTCGCCGATGACGTAACTGCGCGCCTGAACCGGGTAGGATAACCCCATGCTGCCCGACTTCCGCATCCGCCAGCGTGACTATCTGCTCGAAATTGCCCGCGCGCTTACCCAAGAATTGGATTTGGATAAGCTGCTCGGGCGCATTTTGAAGATCGCCGTGGAAATGTTGGCCGGGCAAGCCGGGATCATTGCGCTGCGTACCGAGGGCGGCAGCTGGCGCGTGGCGGTTTCGCACGGCATGCCGGCCCCCTTCCTTAAATACATTGAATCCTTCCTCTCCGAGGTCACCGACAACGAAGACCCCGAGCGCTTTGAGATCCCCGAGATCAACCGCCTGCTGAATGAGCTGACCTACGCCGCCAGCATGGGCCTGCTCACCGGCGTAGGCCTGCCGCTGACCGCCCGCCAGAAGGTGGTGGGCCTGCTGTTCATTTTCCGCGGCTATCAGGGCGTGTTCTCCTCCAACGACTACAGCCTGCTCAACAGTTTTGCCAATCAGGCCGCCATCGCCGTACAGAATGCCCAAAACTACAGCCAGGTGAACCAGGAGCGCGTGCGCCTGAGCGCCTTGTTGGATTCGATGGCGGATGGCATCCTGATTCTCAACGCCGAGAATCGTGTGGAGCGATGCAACCCGGCCCTGGCGCGAATGCTCGACCGCCCCGTGGAACAGATTGTGGAGCAAATACATGAAGAGGTAATCCGCTGGGTGCGGGAGCCCGATGGGCTGACGCTGGAGAAAGCTGAAACCGGCGGCTGGCCGCTGACTCCGCACGCCAATCTGTACGTGGAAGGCGATTTGAAACGCGACGGGCAGCAGCCCCTGCCGGTGGGGATCACATACGTGCCACTGCTCTCGCCCGAAGGCGGGCTGCGGAACATCATCGCAACAGTGCGTGATATCACCCGCTTCCGGCAGGCAGATGAGCTCAAAAGCACTTTTGTCTCCATCATTAGCCACGAGCTAAAGACTCCAGTCGCGCTGATCAAAGGCTACGTCTCCACCCTGCGGCGCGAAGACGCTCAGTGGGACCCTGTGATTGTGCAGGACAGCCTGGCAGTGATCGAGGAAGAAGCCGACCGCCTTGCTGGGCTGATCGAAAACCTGCTGGATGCCTCACGTTTGCAATCGGGCAGCCTGCCGATTAAACGTTCCGACGTTTCGCTGCCCAACATCGCCGGACGCATGTGCAAAAAGATGCAGACGCAGACCAGCAAGCACACCCTCGTCGCCGATTTTCCGTCCAATTTCCCGGTCATTCTGGCAGACGAAACACGCATCGAACAGGTGCTCTCGAACCTGATTGGCAATGCCATCAAATACGCTCCCGGCGGCGAAATCCGCGTGATTGGGCAGGTGCGGCAGGGCAGCGCCATCGTTTGCGTGCGCGACGAAGGCCCCGGCATCAGCCCGGAGGACGTGCCACACGTGTTCGACCGTTTCTACCGCGCCCCGCAGATGGCCCGCCAGACGAAAGGGGCCGGCCTGGGGCTGTACCTCACTCGCGCCATCATCGAAGCACACGGCGGGCGTATCTGGATTGACACCGCTCCCGAACACGGCGCGCAGGTGTGCTTCTCGCTGCCCCTGCAATCGGATTAACATACCCGTCGAAGGGGGTCATTTCTATTTGAGGGAAGGTTTGGGCTGGCTGCCCGTAATAAAAATACGCTCCATCGCTCGTATGCGGAAGAAAAGGCTCTTTGGAAACTGCTGTGTTGTAGGGAGAATTTGCGGCGCAACCTCTCCCTGCAACCACACAAAACCCGGGGGGGGGTG
>JAEYTI010000364.1 GCA_023434145.1 Chloroflexota bacterium
AACCCCATCCTGCTCGATCAGCGTATAAATCAGCTCCATATAATCATGAAAGGGCCGTGCATCAAATGCGCTGCCAACGGTGTACCCCGGAACTGCTTCGGTGACAGGCTCGGTTATTCCGCTGTACAGGCTGAACCGGTGTATTACAGAAAGGTTGGGTGAGCGATAAAACAATGAAATTCCCCCTGCTATGGCATCCTGCGCAAACCGCAGCGGACCTGTGACTCCGCGCGTGCCGGGAACTGCCACTGGCTCACCCTCGCCTGCTCCCGTGAGCGAGACGAGATACACCCACGGCGTATCCTCCTGCTCCACCCGCCGCCCAACCAACGCGATCCGCGCTCCGTCTGGTGACCATGCGAGCGGGCCTTCCCACGTGATCCCCGGCGTATTGGTGAGCTGAGTCAGGCGCGTGCCCGCGATGGTCATCACCCACAGCTCCGTTTTACCCAGCTGCCCTTCCTTTTTCGACCGGTCCGAGAGGAAGGCGATCCATTCCCCATCCGGCGACCAGATCGGGTGCGTGTCGTTAGCCGGGTTCTGGCTCATGTTGGATATTTCCACCTCTTCCGGCCCGGTGCGCAGCAAGAAGATATCCGTTTGCCCTTCCGGGTCATCCGGATGGCGGGCCTCGTAGATCACCGCACCCTCAAAGCGGTCGCCGGGGGAAAGGGTCGGTTCAGGCGTAACGGTTACGGTCGTTTGAATCTGCGCGGCAGGTAGAGAATTCTGGTCTGCATCACGGCCCAGGCGCGGCAGCAGAAAAACCGCCAGGCCGATCAACAACAGCGCCAGGGCGCGCAAACCTACCCGCGCCGCTTGCTGCACACGCTCCTGCCGAGATCTGTGAATCCGCGCCAATACGGCTTCCATGCCTTCACCCGGCAGATTCACCGCGTGCCAGCGATCCAGCAGGGTGCGGCGCAGGTTCTTCTCCAACGCTTCCGACTGCTCGCGGTACGCCCGGCACGTCTCGCAGCCCTCCAGATGGGCTTGCAGCGCCGACCACTGCTCTTCCGGCAGGCGCCGCCCGTCACCCGAGCGCGCATCGAGGCTCTGCCGGATCAAATATTGGGCCTGCTTGTGCGAGATTTCGAGCATTTTTATTGCATGCCAGTCTTAGTGATCTATTCAACTGGATTTGATGATTGGAAAGCGGTGCTGCACACCGCATTCCATCGCCTCTCCGCAAGTAAAGTGATTTTGATCAGTTATGCGCGGTGCATAACTGATCAAAATCACTGAAAGAAATTATCGGGTGAAGTGAATATCCCCCCAGGTCGTCGGATCCAGCAGCCGGCGCGTAGAGACATTCGATACCATCGTCTGCTGCTCATTGCTGCTGGAATTATCGTTATCGGAGATGGAAATGGCAAACCCCATATGCATCCCCTCGGTTGGCACGGTTTCAAACACATTCCACGGGATGGCGGCTTCCATGCGCCACACCCCAGCCTCCAATCGACTGGCTACGCGCACGTCTCGCGACCCGGCGATATTCGTTGGCTGCCACAGGTAGGCTTCTTTCGTTCCGTTGATGTCTCCCCGCCCGGGGCTGATACCCAACTGGAAGTCATCCGGGCTGGGCTGAGCGTAATAGAAATCTTCCTGCAGTTTGGTATCCAGCAGAATCTCCACGCTGTCGCCGCGGAACAGGTTCTCGCCAGTGGCATTCTGCACGTAGACATCGTCGCGGACCTTCACGGCGATATAGAGATAATTGGCATCCCAGCCAACGTGGAACGATCCAGCCAGGTCATCGGCGTTGGTCCAATTGTTGCGGCCATAGACGATGGATGCAGCCGGGTATTCGGTGGTGATATCCTTCCACTCACTCCAATCGCCGTCGAGGGTTGGCGGGGTGGGAAGGAACTTCGCCACAACGGCTTCGCGCGGGCGAACGTTCGGGATTGTGGCGCTGGCCTGCGCCGCGCGGGTAGCAGTAGGCTGGCCAGAGGCCGCAGTGGGCTGAGATACGCCGGTCGTAGCGGTTGCCGCGCCGGGAACCGTGCCCTGGGTTGGGTTCGCGCTACCCGCTCCGGCAGTGGCGGTGACCACCGGTGGTAAGGTCGCGGTAGCGGTTGCGCCACCTGTACCGGGAGTAACAGCAAACAGGGCAGTGAGGGTCTGGTTCGGCGCCGGGATCTGCGGCTGATCGCCTTCACTGGGCATGTTGCAGGCGAGCTGCCCCGCCAGCAATACGGCGAAAACGAGCAGGGCACGAAAACGGACGTTCTTCATAGATTTCTCCTCTTCTAGGCACATTAAGGATGTCGCTGCGCCCTCGTCACCTCATTATAATGAAGCCGTTTATGGGGCACAAGTTGCTGACAAACGCAGGTTCACTTGCTCGTGAAGGATGGCTGCCTACACCGCAAGCCCAAACCTGAACTGCCGTTATATAATTAGGCCATGAACCAAGCCGATCCGTCCCGACTCCTCCCCGCTACCCCTGCCGGGCCATACCTCGATGCCCTAGACGTGCGTGTTGTCGTGTTCAGCCTGCGTGATGAGCGCCTGCAAGTGCTGATCTCGCCGTGCGGCAGCGGCGGCGCGAACACCGGAACGTGGGAACTGCCCGGAAGCCCCATTCCCACCGCAAAATCGCTGGAAGAGACGGCGACAGAGTGCGTGCTGCGCCTTTCCGGCCTGCGCGAGGCGTATTTAGAGCAGCTCTACACCTACGGCGACGCGGGCCGGCACTCCGATCAACGGCTGGTTTCAGTGGTTTACTTTGCCATCATCCCCGCCGGGGCGCACGCCGCCCATCAAGGAGCCGATAAGTGCCGCGCTACCTGGTTCCCGGTAGAGAACCTGCCTGACCTGGGCATGGATCATGGCGAAATCCTCACCTATGCACTGCGGCGGCTGCGCTACAAGCTGGAGTATACCGCGGTCGGCTTTCAATTGATGCCGGAGCAGTTCAGCCTCAGTGAATTGCAGCGCACCTACGAGATCATCCTGGGTGAGAAGCTGGATAAACGCAACTTCCGCCGCCGCATCCTACAAGCCGGGATCATCGAAGAGACGCGCCACCTGCGCAGCGGCGAAGGTCGCCCTGCCCGCCTATACAGCTACCGCCCCGATGCCGTGGCGGAGGTTAAGGCGCGGCGGCTGTTCCCGTAGGATTGCACGGATCGACCGGCGCTTCTTCGGAGATCAGCTCGCGGTAGATGGTATCGACCAGGGTACCCTGCGCGTCATCACCCATGATATCCCAGAACATAATCCCCGCCAGCCCGTACCGGCGAGCGTATCGGGCTTTCAGATCCACCGACTGCGGATCGTCATAGCTCCAGAACACGCCCTCGCTTTCACTATACAGATAAGGCGCCAGCGCTTGCTCGTCCCAATAGCGCGTGTACCCGTTGTTGATCCGCTCGGCAAGCTGATAGTAGTATGACCCACCCTCGCTGAGGTGTTCACCCAGCTGGTACAGGCCATTGTTCTCAGGCGGCACGTTCTTCCAACCGTGCCCGTAGAAACCAGCGCCAACCAGCAGCTTTTCGCCCGGCACGCCGTAGGTGTCGCGATACAACCGCACTGTCTCATCGGCTGAAAGGCCGTTGGCGGGCTTGCACAGGTTGGTGTGGTGGCCTGTCGATTCGCTCCAACCACCGCGCATATCGTAGGTCATAATTGCCACCAAATCCAGCAGCGGGTGCGCCTCGTCCAGGTTGTATTGCGCCGCCTGCCCCGGCCCTGGGCCAGCCATCGTCAGCAAAAAGTCCGCGCGCCCGGCGGCCTCGTACTGTTTGCGGAACTCTTGCAGCAGCAGCACGTAATTGGCGGCGTCATCCGGGTGGGTATGGTTTTCTGCAAGCCCACCGCGCACTGGGTACTCCCAGTCCAGGTCGATACCATCGAACACACCTGCCCCCGAGCCTTCTCCCCCGGCGCCATTCGCCTCTGGCAGATTGCCGCGCACGTACAGGTCGATGCACGAAGCCACAAATTTCTCACGCGCTTCTGGTGTGCGGGCGGCATCGGAGAACCAGCCCGAACCGGTCCAGCCACCGAGCGAGACAACCACCTTGAGCTGTGGATACATCGCTTTGAGCTTGCGAAGCTGGTTGAAGTGCCCGCGCAGCGGCTGGTTGGCGTCATCTGCCGTGCCGTCCACGCTCATGTCGGCAGTGAAGGTTCTGCCATAGGCGGCGCTCGGGTCCCAAATGGTGCAGATCACATCGCCGTTCGCATCCGGCCCGGGGATGCCAAAAGCATAGTTGATGATGGTGATCTTCTCGGCCGCGCCCGTCTGGATCAGGTTCTTGGCGGTGAAGGGACGGTCGATACCCCATTCGGGGAAGTAGGCGATGATGTGGTAGGGGTGAGTGGAAGTGGGAGTCATGGTTTGGGTTGCCTCCGGGGTGAAGGTTGGAGCGGGGGCAGCGGATGCGGTTGGAAGGGGCTGGGGCGTCGCGGGGTTGCATGCGGCAAGGAAGAGGATAAGTCCAAGGACAAGGAAGTGGGAGAAATGAAGTGGAGGCATGGATCGGAAAAAGTAGATCGTATTTTCAGTTGGAAACGCCTCACCCGCAGCAGCGAAGTTGCTGCGGGTGAGGCGTTCTACCTATCTCTCAAACACGCTGATGCTTTCAATATGATATGTCTGCGGGAACATATCAAACGGCTGCGTGCTGCGCAGCGTGTACCCAGCCGCCAGCAGGCGTTTGGCATCACGCGCCAGGGTCGCCGGGTCACAGGAGATATAGGCCAGCAGCGGCGCTTCCTCCTTCGCAAGCGCGTCGAGGGCGGGCACGGCCAGCCCCGCGCGCGGCGGGTCGACCACGACCACGTCCGGGCGTAGATCCAGGTGCGGCAAGACTTCTTCCGCCGGACCATCGTAGATCTCCACATTGTCGAACTCGTCCAGATTTACGGCAAAATCGTCGATTGCCGATGGGGCCGCCTCATTCGCCACCAGGCGCTCTACGCGCGGCGCGAGGAAAGCGCTGAACAGCCCCACGCCCGAGTACAGTTCCAGCAGCGTGCCGGTCCGCTCGGGCAGTTCTTCCAGCAGGTAGCGCACCATATTCTCGGCCTGGCGCGTGTTGACCTGGAAAAACGACCCCGCCGAAACCTTGAAGGGCCGGCCCATCGCTTCCATAATCAAGTGATCGTCACCGGCCATCACAATCGGCGGCACCCCCTCCGGCCCCTGGAACACCACCGACACGTCCAGATCGACCGTCAGATCTGGGGCCACCAGGTCTTCCGACTCGATCACCAGGAGAATCTCATCTGCCGCCCCGGCGCGGATTTGCAGCCGGTCGATGCCTGGCACGGCTTCAAAATCGAGCATCGGCAGGATTTCATTAATCGCCGGCTCGCACAACATGCATTCGGTGATCGGGAAGACGTTGTGCGTGCCCGACCCCTGAAAGCCGATTTTGCCTTCGGGCGTCAGGTGAAACTGCGCCGCGTTGCGGTAGTGCCATTCAGCGGGCGATGGGCGAATTTCAGCCACCGGCGGCTCTTTTAGCCCGGCGATGCGCTGGAGCTGGTCGCGCACGATGGCAGTTTTGGCAGCAAGCTGCGCCGGGTACGTCATGTGGGCGTAGTTGCAGCCTCCGCACTGGGCAATGTGCTCAAACGGCGGCTGAATGCGATCTGGCGAGGGCTTCAGCACTTCCAGCAGCGTGCCGCGCGCGAAGCCTTTCTTCTGCTCTCCCAGGCGCACGCGCACGCGCTCGCCGGGCAGGCCATAGGGCACAAACACCGCCCGCCCATCGGGCAGGCGTCCCATCGCGTCACCCCCATAAACGAGGGTCAGCAGTTCAACTTCCATTGTTTCCGGCACAGTTGCCATTCCATCTCCTCAGTTGCGGCGGTATGCTCCCCCACGCCTTCCATTCTAGCATCAATCGCAAGGTCGGGCATAAAACACGCCAGCAAACGGAACCCCACCCTCATCTCCCACAAGGGGGTTAATTTAGGGATCACCCGTTTGGTTGACCCGCTTTTGGATAAGATCACTATTGATGACCTTTATTAATTATCTCTAAGATTTCGACTTGTTGTATAATTTCACAAAGCACGGGGATAACGAAAGTCGATTTTTGTCTACAATCGAGGAGCGTGCAATGACTAGACGGGGCCTGTTTGGGGTGATGCTAATTCTGGCTCTGCTGTCCTTGGCGGCTGGATTCCGGAGCGCGCAGGCCGGAGGTCTTTTCCAGTCTCAGGACGCGGTCGTCCAAGGCGCCATGCTGTACGACAACTGGCTTGCAACAAAAGGCGTCGATGCGCCCGCCGGGAATATGCCCCTGTGGGATACGCAGTCGACCAATACGCGTTCCGGCCCAGAGACCTGGCGCTGCGTTTCGTGCCACGGTTGGGACTACCAGGGCCGCGACGGCGCCTACCGCTATGGTTCCAACTTCACCGGTTTCCCAGGCGTGTTCCAGGCGCGCGAGCAAGGCACAGAAGCCATCGTGGCTGCGCTGCAAGGGGGCAACAATCCGCAGCACGATTTCTCCCAGTACCTGACTGAGCAGGAGATGAGCGATCTTGCCACCTTCATCAGTACCGGGCTGGTCAACGATAACGAGTACATCGATCCACAAACCCTGGCGGTGATGGATGGCGACCAGGGCCACGGGGAGGAGCTGTACACCGGTACCTGCGCCGAATGCCACGGGGAAGACGGAACGACACTCCAGTTCGACTACGAAGGGCGCGCAGCCAACCTGGGAACACTGGCAACGCTGGACCCTTGGCGGTTCCTGCACAAAACGCGCTACGGTACCCCCGGCACGCAAATGGCCGTGGGGCACAACTTTGGCTGGACGGCGGAAGATGGCCGCGATGTGATCTTACACGCGCGCACCTTCCCCAACAACCTGGAATCGCCTGCCCAGCCGCCTTCGATGGAGGGACGTGAGGCCACACCGGGCGCAGAGCCGGGCGGGCCTGCCGATAACATATTCACCGGGATATTGACCGCATTTGGCGCCATGGCTGCCAGCCTGGGCTTTGCCATCCTCATCGGCGGGCTGCTGGTTGGCGTGATCTTACTGTTGGTATGGCTCCTGCGCGGGCAAAACAAATAGATCGCTTTCGGTGGATATTCAGGAGGTTTGGCGTCATGGGCGCAACACCATTCCGCGGCGCGCAAACCTCTAAGAAAATCGATCAAAGCAAATCCGTTTTTTATCACAGCTACATTGGAGAAGGAGCGTGGTCATGAATAAAGGGAAGCCATGGTTTTTACAACCCTGGGCGCGAATCGTGATCGGATTGATCTTGTTAATCGTGCTGGGCGGAGCTGCCAGCGCCGTAGTGCTTTCTCAGTCAACACCCGAACAGCCGCTTGATTTTCCGCACAACACACATATCGGCATCGGCTTGGAGTGCCGTTACTGCCACCCAGGCGTCGATTGGGGACCCACCGCAGGGCTGCCCACCACCGACAAGTGCTGGGGATGCCACCAGCAGGTGAACGTGGCGCTGGAGCAGCAGCGCGGAGAACTGCCTGAGCGGCTGCAAATCCTGCAGAATTACGCCGAGAACAACGAGCAAATACCGTGGGTGCCGGTTGCAATTCAGCCAGACTTCGTGCACTTCACCCATGTCGGGCACATCCGGGCAGGGATCGACTGCGCAACCTGTCATGGCGACCTGAGCGAAATGACCGTCGCGGAAGCACGCGCCGGGCAAAACATGGGCTGGTGTCTTGAATGCCACAACGAGATGCGCCCGGATGATTGGGTTCGCCTTTCTGACTGCTCGCTCTGCCACTATTAATGAGGACATTATGACAAAACCAATATCACGGCGAAAGTTTCTCCAATTAAGCGGCGCGGGCGTAGCAGTCACTGCGGTGCTGACGGGCTGCGGCCCGGCAGCGCGGTATGTGGTGCGCAAGCCGTACTATGAAATGCCCGAGTACGCCAAGTTGGGTGAGAGCACCTACTATGCTACCACCTGCCGCGAGTGCCCCGCCGGGTGCGGCATTATTATGCGCACGATGGAAGGGCGCGCCATCAAAGCAGAAGGTAACCCCAACCACCCCATCAGCCGCGGCAAGATCTGCTCGCGGGGCCTGACCTCCGTGCAGGGCCTGTACAACCCAGACCGCGTCGTTGCCCCTCTGCAACGCGGGCAGCGCGGCCAGGCCGGTGGCAGCGAGGCGCAGTGGGAAACCGCTATTACTGCCGTCGCGGATGCGCTGCAAAACAACGGCGGGCAGGCAGCCTTCCTCATGGGGCTCGGCTCAGATCACCTGTTTGATCTGGTCACCGAGATCGCCCAAGCGACGGGTGCCCCCGAACCTACCCGCACCAGCGTCGGCGGCCTGATGGAAGGTCGCGGGGTTCTGCTCGGAACCACGTTCCAGCAGAATGGAGACGCGACCATTCCCTACTTCGATATTGCCAACGCCGACCTGGTGCTCTCCTTCGGCTCTGATTTCATGAGCACCTGGATGTCGCCTGTAGCGTACGGGCGGGCTTTTGGCGCCTTCCGCCGCTTCAACAACACCAAGCAGCGCGGCTACCTCGTTTCCTTCGAGCCGCGCATGGGCGTCACCTCTGGCGCGGCGGATGAGTGGGTTCCCATCGTCCCCGGTTCTGAAGGCTTGGTGGCGCTTGCCATCCAGCGCATCGCCCGCGAAGCGGCTGGCGGAACCGTGAACGGCGTCGATATCGCCACGGTGGTGCAATCCTCTGGCGTGAGTGAAGAACGCCTGCGCGCGCTGGGCGAGCGCTGGGCGCAAGCCCGGTCGCCGCTGGCATTGGTTGGTGGCAGCGCCCTCAGTCACGCCAACGCCGCCGATATCGCAGCCGAGGTGCTCAGCCTCAACGCCGAGCGCGTGAACCAGCCCGGCGGCATGTATCTGATGCCTGGCCTGGGCGGCGGCGCTGGCCAACCGCAGCTTCCCGGCATGTTCAATCAGGTCGCGGATCTCGTCTCCCGCATGAACGCCGGGCAGGTTCAGGTGCTGTTTATCCATGGCGCCAACCCCGTCTTCGAGCTGCCTTCCGCGCTCGGGTTCACCCAGGCGCTGGCAAACGTGCCGCTGGTGATTTCCTTCTCTTCCTTCCCAGATGAAACTGCCCTGCAAGCCGATTGGGTGCTGCCCGATCACACTGGGCTCGAATCCTTTGGCTACCAGCGCCCGATGGGCGGCGGCACGCAGCAGGTGGTCTCAGCGGTGCAGCCGGTGGTCGTTCCGCTCTACAACACCCGCGCCACCGCCGACGTGCTGATCGCCGCGGCAAACCAGGCCGGGCTCAACCTGCCCTACCAGGATGAGGTCGACTTTATGCAGCAGAAGCTGGGCGATTTCATCGGCCAGGGCGGGTCAATCGACGCTCCCGATATCAATGTGTTCTGGTCGCGCTTCCTCCAGCAGGGCGGCTGGTGGGGCCCGGGAATGGAAGTGCTGCCGGTGGAACCCGATGGCGGTATCGGCGACGGCGCAGGCGCTCCCGCTGTGGATGCTGGCGCCGCCCCCGCGCCGCTCGACCAGCCCCTGAACCGCCAGCCCGCGCCAATTCTTCGCGCCGGCGATGGCCAATATCACTTAGTGACGTTCACCAATCACCTGGGCGACGGCTCCGGGGCGAACCGCCCCTGGCTGCAAGAAACGCCAGACCCTATGACCACCGTCACCTGGAACGCCTGGGTAGAGATCAACCCGCATACCGCCGAAGAGCTGGGCATTCACCACGACGATATGGTGCGCATCCGCTCGGCAGCCGGTGAGATTGAGCTTCCCGCCTATGTCTACCCCGCCATCCGCCCCGATACCATCGCCATTCCGTTTGGGCAGGGGCACACGGCACTGGGCCGCTTCGCCGAAGGGCGCGGCGCGAACCCCATGACGCTGGTAGAGATCAAAACCAATGACGCCGGAGATCTGGCATACGGCGATACCCTCGTCACCATCGAGAAGACCGGCCGCCGCCGCCCACTGGCCCGCATGGAGAGCCTGAAGGGCGTCTACGGTGAACACTAGGCAAGCCTTAGCGTTAAAAAGAGGAGAATAATTATGGCTGGACCTACCGAACCTACTGCCAAATGGGGCATGACGATTGATCTGGATATCTGCAATGGCTGCCAGGCATGTGTCACCGCTTGCGCGATGGAGAATAACATTCACTTCGTTGGCGAGGAGGAAGTTGGCTACGGCCGCGCGCTGCACTGGATGTTCACCACGCGCTACTGGCAGGGCGAATTTCCCGAAGTAAAGCCCGAGTACCAGCTTGCGCTGTGCCAGCAGTGCGGCAATGCCCCCTGCGAGCCGGTCTGCCCGGTATTTGCTTCGGCGCACAGCGAATCGGAACAGGTGAACCTGCAGGTCTACAACCGCTGCATCGGCACGCGCTACTGCGCGAACAACTGCCCGTACTACGTGCGCGTGTTCAACTGGTTCGACTACGAAGTGCCTGCCCCCATGCAGAATTACCTCAACCCCAACGTCACGGTACGGCGGCGCGGGATCATGGAAAAATGCACCTTCTGCATCCAGCGCATTCAGTCTGCCGAACAGAAGGCCGGTGACGAGGATCGCGAAGTGGGCGGCGATGAAGTGATCACCGCCTGCGCGCAGGCCTGCCCCACCGACGCGATCACCTTTGGCCGCCTGGACGTGGAAGACAGCCGCGTTTCACAGGCTGCCCGCTCTGAGCGCGCCGAACTGTGGCTGCACAAAGAAATCGGCACCTACCCGCGGGTAATATATCTCAAGGGTTTGGGCAATCGCATTGAAGGAGTAGATTATGGCGGCTGAGGCGAAACCTTTTGGCGGTCTCTTTGGACGCAAGCGCGAGCATGAGGAGCACGAACACGAAGATCCTCGCGTCGAGCACCTGATGCTCGATCCGCGCCCGCGCGAAGAAATGAACCGCATGGTGCTGGAATCGATGATGACCACCACCCGCAAATACTGGATCTGGGTGGCAGTCCTGGGGCTGCTAGTCGCAATCTTGCTGTTCGGGTTCTGGGGTAATCAGATCCTCACCGGCATGGGTGTCACCGGCAAGCGCCGCCCCACCTTCTGGACGCTCTACATCACTACCTTCGTGTTCTGGATCGGCATTAGCCACGCGGGAACGTTCGTTTCGGCCATTCTGCGCGTGTTCAAAGCCGAGTTCCGCCGCCCGTTCACCCGCGCCGCCGAGTTGATGACCACCTTCGGCCTGGCAGCCGGTGCGCTCTACCCGCTGATCCACCTGGGACGTGTGTGGGTTTTCTACTGGATGATCCCCTACCCCAACTCGCGCTGGTTGTGGCCAAACTTCCGCTCCGCGCTGGTGTGGGACTTGCTGGCGATCACCACCTACCTGTTGAGTTCCACGATCTACCTCTATTTGCCGCTGATACCAGACCTGGCGATGGCGCGAGACCGTACCACCGGCCTGCGCCACCGCATCTACAAGGTGCTGGCGCTGGGCTGGCGCGGAACAGAGGTGGAGTGGTACCGGCTGCACAAAGCCATCACCATCTTCGCCTTCGCGATTATCCCGGTCATGTTCTCGGTCCATACGATCGTGTCGTGGGACTTCGCGTTGACGAATGTGGCCATGTGGCACTCGACCATCTTCGGCCCCTACTTCATCATCGGCGCCATTCTCTCGGGTGTTTCGGCTGTGGTGATGATCCTCTACGTGCTGCGCTCTACCATGCTGCACATGGATTATTTCATCCGGCTGGAGCACTTCGATGCGCTGGGCAAGCTGGTGCTGGTCTTCTCGATGGCCTGGGCCTACTTCTTCTTCAACGAGTTCATCCTCACTTACTACGGGGGTGATATGGCTGAGAAGACGGTACTCTGGTCGCACATGTTCGGTGACCGCGCCTGGATCTGGTGGGGGATGATCATCTGTAACGTCGCCATCCCCTGGCTAACGCTGTGGAACCGGCGCATACGCCGCACGCCGCTGCTGATGTTTATCATCATGGCCCTCATAAACGTGGGCATGTACGCCGAGCGTTTCACCATCATCCCGATGACGCTGGCGGAACAACGCGTGCCGTTCCTTTGGGGAGATTACGTTCCCAACATTACGGATGTGGCAATCGTGCTTGGCACATTCTGCCTGTTCATCTTCCTCTACCTGGTCATGTCGCGGCTGATCCCGCTAGTGCCGGTATGGGAAGTGCAGGAAGGGCAGATGGCGCACACCATGCGCAAGGTTGGCAAGGCCGAAATACCGTCCGTCACCGAGTTGGAGTGAGAGGGAGGGAACACATGGCAAGCGGAACTGTACATCTGGCCCTGTTTCGTGAAGATCAAGTCAATGAAGCCGCAGAAGCAATCCACCGGCTGACGGAGCTGGGCATTGAACACGACGATATCAACGTTATCTCGGGCATACCGCTGTCACAGCGGATTTTGGGCCGCCCGGTTTCTTGGACGCGCGTCCCAATGATCGCATCGGCAGGGGCCGTAGTGGGCTTGCTGCTGGCGGCAGCCCTGGTATTCGGCACACAGGTGCTTTACCAGATCCGGGTGGGCAACCTGCCCAACGCGCCCGTCCCTACCGCCATCGTTGTGATGTTTGAGCTGACCATGCTGGGCCTGCTGCTCAGCACCTTCTTGGGCGTGGTGGTAGAGATGATCTCCCCCTCCTACGGCCCAAAAGGCTACGACCCGCGCATCACCGACGGTCACATTGGCATTCTGTTCACCAGCCCCAACGACCTGGACAGTCAAGTGCACGAACGCCTGGGCGATCTTGGCGCTGAAATGGTTCACCGCGCGGAGGTAAAGAGTCTATGGCCGTAATAAAACGCCTCATCATCGTTCTTGGGCTGGTTGCCGCTCCGCTGCTGCTGGGGCTGCTGTTCACCTACGATATCATCAAGATCGAGTGGGTCAGCTTGATGGAAATTCAGCCATCGTACAACCCGCAGGAAGACCCGCTGCCGATGCCCGCGCGTTCTGTGCCGATTCAGGGAGCCTATAACGATCCTAACCTGGGTGCTCCGAACAACCCCATCCCGGCAAGCGAGAATTCGCTGGCGCGCGGCAAGTACTTCTACGACATCAACTGCGCTATCTGCCACGGCCCGCAAGGCAACGGGCAGACAGGCCTGGCGATTTACTTCCGCGAGCGCCCCGCCCGCAATCTGATGGATGCGGATATCGTCAACCTCTCTGATGGCGAGATATTCCTCGTTATCTCAAACGGTATCGAGGGCGCGATGCCCGAGATGAAACAAAATCTGCCGGATGAGGAAATGCGCTGGTCGGTCGTCAATTACGTCCGCCAGCTTCAGGGCGGGCAGTAAATCGGTAAACGCCTTCAAAAACGCCGCGGTGTGAAGCCGCGGCGTTTTTGATTCCTATTCCACCGGCTTCCTTGGTTATTCCTACAAATGATTAGGAATTTCCCCCATCGTCTTCAAACATACCTTTCTATATAGTTAATTTTGAGACACATGTTTTTGGCGTGCCCGGCTCTTTCTCCAGCCGTGTTGGTTAGCGTTATTCTGGTTTTCTTCCACGCGAAGAACGAGGGGCACGAGAAGCAAAGATCCACAGGGGGCAGAGTGAAAGGAGATTTTGCATGGGAACATTTAAAGCATGGCTTTATGGCCTAGGGATTGGCGCGGGATTAATGTACTTTCTGGACCCACAGCAGGGCGACCGCCGGAAGGCGCTGGTACGCGATCAGTTGGTCCGGTTCCGTGATGAGAGCAAGGATGCCGTTGATGTCGGTGTCCGCGACCTGCGCAACCGCACGCGCGGCTTGCTGGCAGAAGGCATCGCCATTGTGAGCAATGAGGGCACTCCGGATTATGTGATGGAAGAGCGCCTTCGCTCGCGGCTTGGTTTCCTCACGCGTCACCCCCGCGCGGTGCAAGTTTCGGTGCGCGAAGGAACGCTGCACGTCGACGGCGATATTCTCGCAGATGAATCAGAAGCGTTTATCGCCGGTCTATCCCGCATTCGCGGGGTGCGGAATGTGCAAAACAACCTGCGTGTCCACCAGGAAGCGGGCAATATATCCTCCCTACAAGGGGAAGGCTGGATGCCCGGCGACACCCGCGGCTCGGTGCAGTGGACTCCTGCTGCGCGGCTGGTGGCAGGCGGCGGCGCCGTATACCTGCTGCTCTACGGCCTGGTTCGCGGCGGCTTTATTGGCTCCCTGGCAAAGGTTGGCGGGCTGATCCTTGGCGCGCGTGCCTTTACTAACCTCGATTATAAGACCATGACCGGGCAGCAGTCCGATTTTGAAGCGGTGCGCATCCGTAAGTCGATCAACATCAACGCCCCGGTCGATGAGGTTTACGGGCTTTGGTCCAATTTTGAGAACTTCTCTCGCTTCATGAACAACATCGAAGAAATCCACGACCTGGGCGAAGGCCGTTCGCATTGGGTTGTGAAGGGGCCGGCAGGCGCCAAGGTGGAGTTCGAAGCGAAGATGACCCAGAATGTAGCGAATGAGGTGGTGGCCTGGGAAACTACGCCCGATTCAATGGTGAAGCATCGCGGGCAGGTGCGCTTCAAAGAAAACAAGCAGGGCAGCGGCACGACCGTCAATGTCAATATGGCCTACACCCCACCCGCCGGGGTGGCCGGGCACGCCGTTGCCAAACTGTTTGGCAAAGATCCAAAGTCGGAGATGGATGCCGACCTGGCGCGAATGAAGTCGCTGCTTGAAAAAGGGCAGACGACCGCCAGCGGGCAGCGTGTTCGCCGCGAAGATGTAATGCCCGTCACCGGACAGGGCAGCATAGAAGATGTTGCCGATGAAACCATCCGCGATTTGGATGAATCCACCCTGGGTGGCAGCGCCATTGGTGCCGCGGATGATACCGATGACATTATGCCCGTCACCGGGCACAGCGGCATGGAAGATGAAGCGGATATTCTCAGTACAGACACCGACGTACCAAGCGATACGTTGGACGAAATAGACGCCGGCATGATTGAAGATGATGAGCCGGGCGGCACCGGCCAATCGCGCAGCCGGCGCGACAATGACAATATGAGTGGCATTGGTGGCGGTCCGCTGAATACATCGGATCTCTAGCCTGCTGCTGCCCCATGCTCTGCTACTTGATAGGCAGAAGATGGCAGAGCATGGGGCACCCTTTACCAGAAAAACTTGGTGAGAATACCAATGGGGGGATGCCATTCTCCCCATTGGTATCAGGAGGTAATTTGAGCGCAATCGCGCAGCGCCTACAACCGAAAAACAGCCGTTGGACGGCCCTGCTTCTGGCAGGCGCCCTCTCTGGGTTAATCGCCTCGGTGCCAATGGGCCTTGCAATGATGGGTCTCAACCGGGTGCTGCCCGGTAGAAATCGCCCTGGCGAGCGCGCCCTGCCGCCCAAGCAAATCACAGGGAAAGCAGCGGATCAGGCCGGGGTTGAAGCATTGATGCGCCCTGGCCCCCGCTGGGAGCCAACCACCTGGCTGGCGCACCTGGGGTACGGCGCGGCGACGGCCAGCCTCTACCCGCTGGTTGCGCAAAAACTCCCACTCCCGGCCGTTCTAACGGGCATTTTTTATGCTCTGGGTGTTTGGGCCGGAAGTTATTTGGGATGGCTGCCGGTTACCGGCATTCTCCCGCCCGCTACGGAACAAAGCCGCCGTCGGAACGCAGTAATGGTGTCCTCGCACATGCTGTGGGGAGCCCTTATTGGGCTGCTAGCAAAATCGTTAACCGACAGCCGCAGAGACGGCTATTTGATTGTTGAGTAAGGAGAAAAATGAAAGCGAAACTGAAACCAATTCATGATCAGGTGATTGTGTTGTTTGGTGCGACCAGCGGCATTGGCCTGGAAACCGCGCTGCAGATGGTAGAGAAAGGCGCCCGCGTGGCGATTGTTGGGCGTAGCCAGGAAGGGCTTACCGATGCCCTCGAGCGCGTCCGGCAGCACGCGCAAACTAGCCAGAGCTACCTGAACCGGACGAACGGCGGCGCAAACTACCCGGTCGGCCGCCGCGAGTGGATGCAGGGCGAAATGGGCGCTACCGGCGTAGCAAGCGCCGAGTCTGCTAGTTCGCCGGTAACGAGCACCATGGAAGACCAGGTGATTGGCCTGGAAGCCGACATTACCCGCTGGGAAGATGTGAAGGGCGTAGCAGACCAGGTGGTTCAGCGCATGGGGCGCATCGATACCTGGGTGAATATCGCCGCGGTTTCTGAATGGGCGCTTTTCGAAGATACCAACCCCGAAGAGTTCCGCCGCATTATCGAAGTAAACCTGCTCGGCCACGCGTACGGTGCGATGGCGTCCCTGCCCTATATGAAGCAGCAGGGCGGCGGCTCGATCATCTCTGTCAGCTCGATCGCCGGGCGCGTGCCTGTTCCGTATCAGAGCGCCTACAACGCATCAAAGCATGGGCTTATGGGCATGATTGAAACTCTGCGCCAGGAGCTGCGCCACACCAACGTTCCGGTAAACGTAACCGCGATCATCCCCGCGTCAATTAATACGCCCCTGTTCAACAAGGCGCGCACCAAACTGGGTGTAGAGCCGGAGCCGATTCCGCCGATCTATGACGCGCGGATGGTGGCAAAGGCCATTGTGTATGCCGCTTCGCACCCGGTTCGCGAGTTGATCGTGGGCGACTCGGGCTATATGATGACCTTCATGCGCCGCCTGGCGCCCACCCTAACAAACAACTTCCTGGGCGCCGCCGGGTTCCGCAAGCAGCGCTCGGATGAACCAAAATCGGCCCAGGCGCCGGATAACCTGTACCACCACGTTTCCGGCTACAATTCGGTGTCGGGTGAGTTCACGCCGCGTACGATGCAGGTCAGCCCGCTGACGTGGCTCTCTACCCATCCGAAGGTAAAGCTGGGGATTATGTCTGCGCTAATTGCGGGGGCAGGCTTCCTGCTCGGGTCTCGCATTGTACGTAACCGGGCACAGCGCCGTCGCTCGTTCAGCTATCGCGCGCGCAATTTTGGCCACCAGGCCGGAATGATGCTCGCCAGCCTGCCGCTGATCTCAAACCTACCGATGTTCCAGCGCCGCTCGCTGCCCCAGCGCATCGCCAACGCAATCCCGGTGGATCGCCGTTCCATCAACAAAGCGTATCACCGGACGGTATCGCACCTGCCCGGTCGCAAGCCGGTGGCACACAAACTCACCGAAAAAATTGCCGACCGCAGCAAGGTGGCAGCCGGGGCGGTAGCCGCCGGCAGCAAGATGGCGGTCGACAAGGTCTCGGACCGTGTATCCGATATTCACCTGCCTTCCCTGCGCCGCAAGAAGACGGTAATGGATAGGGTGAAGGATAAAGCCGAAGAAGTACGCGACAACATCGCCTGCTAACTTCTGATACAGCAAGATAAGGGGCTGTCCAAAAAGAACATTTGGACAGCCCCTCTCTCGTAAATATAAGGGTTTTTATGGTGATGAAACGGCATTATAGCCCTTTCATCCCATAAATACATCCTTTTTGGACATCCCCTTATTATGCTACCGGTCCTTTCGGCACGTTGAGCTGATCCTGCGTCTTGAGCTCGCCGCGCTCATCGATGTGCTGCACGTTGATCCCCCGGTTCAGCATCATCGGCGCCAGCATCCAGGCGCGATGGCACTGCTCTGGGCGTAGCTCGGCGCACATCAGCGCCAGGTACTCCCCCGCCCTCACAGATGCCTCAATCTGGTCCAGTGCCGAGCGAACATCTGCCCGCTCCTGCAAGCGCTCCACATCCAGCTTGCCGTCCACCACGTACTGCGGATCGAGCAGCTTGCCGCCGAGCGGCTCGCCCATATAACGGTAGTCAATGCCGGCTCCCTCCAGGTGCGATTGGAACAGTTTTTTCCGGTAATCAGAGCGAAAGCGCGAGTATGGGATCGAGCGTGCGTCAATCACCGCCTGAATGCCATAGCGTTTGAGCAGCGCAACAAAATCGCCGATAGCGCGGTTGCCGTAGCCAATGGTATAAATTTCCATGCGCCTATTATAGCCGTCATAGACCCTCAAAATACCATCAAGCTTTACTACAATCCGTTGACGGGCGGAAGCAGGGGTTTAAAATAAGATTGATTGAGTCGATATTTTCTTTCAGAACAATATCGGCTGTCGTTCAAAGCATCTTACGACCCCAATAGGGGCGATTGGAGGATTTTTTGTACCAAAATTTGCGAGGGTTTGCGATCTCTCTGATCATCGTGCTGGCGCTGGCGGCAGCTTTCACCGCCGGGCGGCTATTCGATGACCGATTGCTTTTACCGGTGACCGGCCTATCCAACCCATCGAATGGGGCTGTCGTTGACCCCACCCCCGGGCCACTCAACCCAGACCTGATCGAAGAAGCATACCGGACGATACAAGAAAACTACGCCGACCGGGAGACGCTTTCGGAAACGGATCTTACCTACGGGGCGATCACTGGCATGGTTGATTCGCTCGGTGACACCGGGCACAGCCGGTTTATGACCCCCGAGATGCTCAAGTCGCACCAGGAGGCCACCCAGGGCTCTTTTGAGGGCATCGGCGCGCTGTTGAACGTAAATGATGCGGGTAACCCGGTCATCCTGGCCCCCATGGACAACTCGCCCGCCATGAAAGCCGGCCTGCGCCCAGGCGACATTATTCTCGAAGTAGATGGCGTCGACGTTTCAAAGGCGCAGCTCAGCGAAGTCGTGCGGCGCGTGGTCGGCCCGGCGGGTACCGATGTGACGCTGACCCTTCAGAACCCGGAAACCGCCGAAGTGCGCGATGTGACGATCACCCGCGCGCGGATCGTGGTGAAAAATGTGACCTGGCAGATGCTGCCGGGCACCAAGGTTGCCCACGTCCGCATTGCGGCATTCAGCCAGCAAGTATCGAATGACCTGGTCAAAGCGCTCAACGAGGCAAAACGGCAGGGCGTGGAGGGAATTTTGCTGGATCTGCGCAACAACCCGGGCGGGCTGCTGCATGAATCGATCCAGGTGGTCAGCCAGTTTTTGAGCAGTGGTAATGCGCTGCAGGTGAAGGATTCGGATGGCAACGTCCGTTCGCTGCCAGTACGGCGCGGTGGGGTAGCGACCGATATCCCCATCGTGGTGTTGATCAATGAAGGCTCCGCCAGCGCGTCGGAAATCACCGCCGGGGCGCTGCAAGATTACGAGCGCGCTACCCTGGTTGGGCAGACGACCTTTGGCACCGGCACGGTGCTCAACCAGTTCAACCTGTCGGATGGCTCCGCGCTGCTGTTGGCAACTGAGCTGTGGCTCACGCCAAAAGGCCGCGAGATCTGGCACCAGGGCATCGCTCCCGATGTGGAGGTGGAACTTCCCTCCACCGCCGATATCTCCATCCCCGAGACAGAGCGCAACCTCACCGCTGAGGAACTAAAACAGCTCGATGACGCGCAGCTCTTGCGCGGGTTAGAGATCTTGCAAGACCAGATCAAGTAAGCGCGAAGCGCGGCGGCTGGACTTCAGCCACCGCGCTTTTTCTCTAAAACACTCCCTTCGGGAGACAGTACATATGGAATGCGGGTTTTGAAAACACAAAGTGTTTTCAAAACCCGCATTTCACATGTACTTCTGGCGGAGAGGGCGGGATTCGAACCCGCGATACCTTGCGGTATACCCGCTTTCCAGGCGAGCGCGTTAGGCCAGACTACGCTACCTCTCCAGTTTCCGGTTTTGTAAGCTACCGACGGGCGATATTATACCATAGCGAGTTGATTGATTGTAGGTATTTGCGTAAAATTGATGTCATACCATTGTACTGTTTTCGCAACGACACCCTGCTCTGCTCTCGCGATCGGATGGATCATTCATGACTGATTTAGCTGGACAGGTACTGAGGAGGAGGTACCGAGTTGACCAATCCATTGGCCACGGCGGTATGGCCCGTGTCTATAAGGTATGGGACCAGCAGCGGGCGGTCTTCCTGGCGTTAAAAGTATTAGATCAGAAGTTTGCCGCTGACCCCCTTTTCCTCAGCCGCTTTGACAACGAAGCCAAAATTTTGGAACAGCTCCAGCACCCTAATATCGTGCGCATCTATGGGCTGGAGAAGTCCGGCGGGCTGGCATTCATCCTGATGGATTATATCGATGGGCTGACCTTGCGCCAGGAGATTAAGATCAGCCCCGATGGCATACGCCCCGAGCGTATATCGCAGATCTTGCAGCCCGTATGCGCCGGTCTACACTACGCGCACCAGCAGGGCATGGTGCACTGCGATATTAAGCCCGGCAATATTATGACCCATCGCAACGGCACGGTTTTCTTGACCGATTTTGGTATTGCCCGCGTGCAGGGGTCTACCGCGCAGATGCCCTCCAGCGCCGGAACGCTCTCTTACATGTCACCCGAACAGATTCGCGGCGAGGCCCCCACCCCCGCGGCGGATATTTATGCCTTGGGCGTGGTGCTGTTTGAAATGCTCACCGGCGGCGAGCGGCCCTTCCGAGAAGCAGCGGGCACGAGCGACAAACTCACGGTAAAGGAAGCGCTGCTGGCCGAAAAACTTCGCGCCACGCCACCTTCCCCGCGCTCGCTCCAGCCCGACCTCTCTCCCGAGCTTGATGCGGTTGTCATGCGCTGCCTGCAGCCCAACCCTCGCCTCCGCTACGCCTCCACGCTCGACCTGCGGAACGCCTGGGAAGCAGCGATGCGCGGCGACTCCTCTGAAGGTGAAGTGAATACGCTGGTGGATACAACCGCGCCCGGGCCAGCCGGTTCGCGGTCCTGGTGGAAGGGGGCTTTTTCGCGCAGGTTGCTTGCCGGGGCCGCCGCCCTGGCGCTGATCGCGGCGCTGGCGGTTTCCCTTTCCTCTGCCATGAGCCGCTCGCAAGCTGGCACAACACAAGCGAACACCCCAGCCACATCAACCAGTCAGTTAACGATCACCCAGATAGGCGCAGCCAAAACGGATATTCTCGGGGCTGTTGAAGGTATCGCCACAGAACCTATGACTGAAGCCGCCTCTTTCGCGACTGCCACACAGCAAAAAATTACAGCCGGCCCCACCGCAACCGCGACACCCGCTGCCACCCCATTTGGCGGTGGACCCGGAAAAGATGGGCGGATCGCCTTTGCATCTGACCGCGCCGATGGTACCACACCACAAATCTGGGTGATCCAGGTATCGGGACGCGATCGTAGTAAGGTCACCGATGCGCCGAAGGGCGCCTGCCAGCCCGCGTGGTCACCGGACGGGACAAAAATTGCGTATGTTACGCCATGCAGCGGACCGCGTGAAACCTACCCCGGCGCTGATATCGAAATTGTTGATCTCGCCAGCAAAGAAGTGACTGCGCTTAATCTGCCAGGCGGCGGCTTCGATCCCACCTGGTCACCGGATGGCAGCACGCTCGCCTACACCCGCCTCGACGTGATGACCGGGCATACCGATATCTACGCGGTAAAGCTCGCAACAGGAGAAATCGCTCCACTGATGGAGCGTGGGATCAAGAACGCGCACCCTTCCTGGTCACCGGATGGCCGCTTCCTGGCCTTCACCAGCCAGGACCAAGGCATCGATGAAATCTGGCAGATGCGCCCAGATGGCAGCTCGCCAGAAGTGCTGACCCAGGCCGGCTCGCTCAAGTACTTCACGCAGCCAGCGTGGTCGCCCGATGGGCGCTGGATTATTTCCACTATGAACGACTATGGCTCGGGAAAATCGAGAGTGCTGGTGCGTTTTGAACACCACAACCCGCGTGGTGGCGAGCGCATCATCCTTCCAGACACCGAGCAAATGCAAGATGGCTCATTTTCGCCGGATGGGCGCTGGATTGTATACTGGACGTATCTCAACGGCAGCAACCTCGAAGCGCTCATGTTCGAGATGGAGGGGGGCAAGATCATCAACCTCTCAGATCACAAGGCCCGCGACTTCCACCCAACCTGGAACCGGTAGACAGCTAACGCTCGTAAAAAACCAGGCGAGTTTCCCCCACGATGATCACGTCGCCGTTGTGAAGTGTCAGCGGATGATCCACCGCCGTGCCATTGAGCTGCGTTCCGTTCGCGCTGTTGAGATCCAGCAGCAAATAGCCGCCTTCCATGCGATCTAACTGAGCGTGCGGCCTGGAAACGGCCCGGTCCGTCAGGCGCACCTCCCAGGTGGCCTCGCGGCTGGCCCGGCCAATCGTCGTTCGCTCGCCCCACAGCGGAAAGATCTCACCCCTGTCAGGTCCGGCGCTGACAACCAGGTAAGGTCCGCGGACGGTGTTCGGTTCTTCAACTGCATGCGGCTGCGCGCCATTCTCCTGCATGTTGATTAGTGTAACATTGCGATTTTGGGAAGTCAATCAAAGTCCGGTGAATTTCGTCCTTTCAGGTTTTGTCATGGCTGAGTAGCGTGCGGCATCCGCGATAAACCTGGAAACCAAATCTCTTGTCAATTACCCGTTTCCCATGTATAATACCAATCACTCCGGGCGGTTAGCTCAGTTGGTTAGAGCGCTGCGTTGACATCGCAGAGGTTCGTAGGTTCGAGTCCTATACCGCCCACTCCACAGCACCACCCCGCTGCCACCTCATTTTTGAGGGGGTTTTATTTTTGTGTTTTGGACCGTGTAGGTACAAAACACAAAAATAAACGCTGTACTTAAGTCTATTGCGATCCGAAAAGCGGCGTTGTATAATTACCCCAACAAATGCAACGACCGGGACGAGTAATCGGTCTGGGCCTGACAGGGAGCGAAGATCAGCGACTGAGAATCTTCGCCAGCGTACCAACCGGTGAAAACCACCCGCGAGCAGAGGTTTGAATTGTTTGATTATTTTCAGTGTGCGGCGCACAATGAAAATAGGAAACAATAAAACACTCCGGCCGGCCCCGTTACAGGCCAACCTGAGAGGGCGGAACCTGCGAGGATCCGTCAATCTGGGTGGAACCGCGAAGGCATGATTCCGTGCCCTCGTCCCAGACCTGGGCGAGGGTTTTTTGTTCTTAAAAACCCAACCCCTCCGCCCCCTTTCACTGAGAGGAGAAACCGCTTCTCTCACCAATCGCAACGGAGGAATCCATGTCTGAGCACTTGAAACACCAACGCTACGAAGATTCAAAGCTGTACCGCATCCGGCACTCCGCCGCGCACGTAATGGCGCAGGCCGTGCTGCAAATGTTCCCCGCGGCAAAGATCGCCATTGGGCCGGCCATCGATGATGGCTTCTACTATGACTTCGACCTGCCCCGCCCGCTCACGCCCGAAGACCTGGCAGAGATCGAGCAGCGCATGCGCAAGATCATCCGCGGCGGGCATGCGTTCCACTGCAAGGTGGTATCCCAGGCCGAAGCGCGTGAGCTGTTCAAAGACCAGCCGT
>JAEYTI010000376.1 GCA_023434145.1 Chloroflexota bacterium
GTCTGGGTGACTGCGTCACCCAGACGACAAACGAAAAATTCAGATGAAGGGCTTACCAATTGGGCCAGCGGGATTCGAACCCACAACCAGCACCTTAAGAGGGTAACCATCAACCAACGGCCCGAAACAGGCGATCCCCTGAACGCGCCTGACGGACAAAGAGCGGAGATGGTGTTTTTTTGCTGCTCTACCATTGAGCTATGGCCCACAGAGAGCCTGGGCAAAGGATCGAAATGGGGTCATTTCCAGTGATAACCCATTTCTACGGCCCAGGTAATTTCATTAGGGGAGACCGGCCGGCAACGATCCGGCAGCCCTCTCATTCACAATGAGACGCTCTGCCAATTGAGCTACGGCCTCCATACACAACGAAAAACCTCACAAAGGCGCCCTCAGACCGGTTCGAACGGCCAGCCTCCACCTTCGCGGGGTGGCGCTCTATCCAAATTGAGCTATGAGAGCGTGCAAACAGTTCGCCCACCGGGTTTCGAACCAGGATCTCCAGATCCAAGGTCTGGCGTGCTGCCGTTACACCACAGGCGATCGAGCAGGTGGGTGCATTGGGAGTTGAACCCAAACGTGTCTCCGTAAGAGGGAGCTGCCCTGCCATTAGACCATACACCCAGGTTGTGATACCGGAAGAGGGAGTTGAACCCACATGGGGCCATGCCCCGCTGCATTCTGAGTGCAGTGCGTCTTCCATTTCCGCCATTCCGGTTTGCGAGGGTGGAACCTTTCCAAAATTATTTTTGGACAGTTGCGGGAGAGGGAGTCGAACCCTCGACGAAGAGCTTATGAGGCTCTCGGGGCATCCGCGCCACCCCGCATCAGGCACCTCGGCCTGGATTCGAACCAGGATTGATCGGTTAACAACCGACTGCCTTGCCAGTTAAGCGACCGAGATTCACAAGCCGCCGAAGATGGACTTGAACCATCGTTATCCGGGTCAGAGCCGGGTGTCCTGCCTCTGGACGATTCGGCTAAGAATCGCGGGCTTTGCCCGCCTCCCAAATGGTGGGATGTAGTTTTTGAAAACGCTTCGCGTTTTCAAAAACTACACTCGATTCAGTCGGGATGGGCGGACTCGAACCGCCAGCCCCTGCGTCCCAAACGCAGTACGCTGCCAATTGCGCTACACCCCGTTTTTCATGCCTTCCATAGGGCTCGAACCCACAACCTCGCACTTAAAAGGCGCTTGCTCTTCCACTTGAGCTAAGAAGGCGTGCTTGTCTTGCAGGATACCAGGATGCGGTAGACCACACCCTGGTATCCACATCGGTTTATTCCGGTCGAAGACGCACCTTTGGGACGAACGGGCGGAAGCGCAGCGGCATGCGCGCCTGCTCCGGGGTGCGGTTGGCCTTGCGCTCGTTGCAGCGGCGGCAGGCGTTGACCAAGTTCTCCCAGGTGGATGGGCCGCCCAGCGACAGCGGCAGCACGTGATCCATGCTGGCGTCGGCAAAGGTCACCTGCCGCCCGCAGTAAGCGCACACGCCACGGTCGCGGCGGTAAATGCCCGCCTTGGATGGCGAAGGAACGTGCGGGATAAAGGCCTTATCAACGCTGAAGATAATCTGCGCCGGAACCAGCATTACCCGGCTTGGGCAGCGGATCTCGAGCAAATCGGCGTCTGGCGGAATGATGGCGTTGGCGTGATCCATCAAGGTGACCGCGCGCGCCAGTGGAACCTGGCGGTGGATCACAATGTTGTTGGTGAAGTAGGTCGTGGCAGTGATGGTTGCGATCACCTTGATTCTCCTTTCATAGAAATCAAACTTCGTTGGGATCGTTGTGCTTGGCCAACGGAGTTGACCAAGCACAACGATCCCAACGAAAGATCAATAACGGATGGTTGTCCCGGATGGTGGGAGATAAAGCACATCCCGTATGCTCTATACCCCACCATCCGGTGACAAGGGATGATATCGGTCCGCCTGGAAAGCGGACCAGAGCGTTGTCGTTTTTCTTGCAGTTGCCAGGCGTCGCATTCGCCTGTTTTTTGGTTGTTAAGGTTCTAACAAAAGGAGCGCATTGGTTGCCGGCTTTCGCCGCCTCTGCGCCCTGGGGAAAGAAAAACGCGAAGGGGTTGATCCTTCGCGCCTTTAGAAGATGGTTACGGCTGGAAAGCCGCGGCCGCGCTGCGGCCAATCTTTCAAGACCATCCCCCTCCGGGCGCCTTCGTATTCCGCTGATGCAGCGCAGTTGTGGGCAGCTGCATGCTAGCGATATCTTTGCCCAGTTGGCTAAGACCGGGCTGAGAACTGCGCTTTTTTGTGAAGATCAAGCAAATGTCACTCATGGTTTCAATTTTATAAAGTTATAAAGTATTTGTCAAGAGGCAATTTTATAAAATTATGAAGTTCCCTTGCAAAACAACCAGGAGAGCGGTACAATAAAGCAGATAATATTCAGAACCGATACTTCTTTTGGATTGCAGCGCTTCGCAAACTACGTTTGACCCGCGCGGTGGTCCAAAATCGGCGCAGCAGCCCAAGGTTTGAGGTGGACGATGACACGGATCAGCGCAGCAGCAGAACAGGAAATCAAGACGTTACTGGTCAACTGGTGGACGGCGGTCAACACGCAGCTTGCTGCGGCGACCGGCGCTGCTGTGCAGATCGGCGATGCACCTGTGGAGCTGCTGTACAAGTCTGAGATCGGGCAGCGGATGGTGCGCATTGCCGAGGTGTCCGAATCAATCGCGGTGGCAGAGGCAAAGCACGAAGCCTACCCGTGGTCGGAAAAGCGCGCTGCCCGGATCATGGAAGACTGCGAGGCCGTCGAAACCTGGCTCAACCAGGGCCCCTTCGTCCATAAGACCCCCGATGCCTTTTGGACCAGCCCGGTTGGGTTTATGATTCTGCGCGCCAAGGTGTGGGCAAACCAGGACCAACTGATAACGCTGAGCACAGCCGCTGAAATCAGCGGTATGTCGCTCAGCGTTTTGTCGCAGCGCATGACGCGCGGCCAGCTACCCGGGTACCGTGACCCAGGCATAAAAAATCCCAAACACGGCCGCCGCGTGCGTTTATCAGACCTTCACACCTTCATCTACGACAATACAGGCCGCGCCCCAATCCCCCCCGCCTACCTCTTGCCCCAACCCAGCCGGATCACGACTCCTACCGCTCCTCGTTCCACCTAGCAAGATCCCCCAACCACTTTCGCAGCCGAATAGATAGCCTCTCCGCAGCCGATCACAGCGCGTGCTTTTTCGCGCCAGGTGCGGTTTGAAGCAGCCCGAGAATAGGAGCAACGCTCCCCTATTTGGGGTCTCTGTGTTTTGCCGTGGTTGTGCGGGGGCGCTGCACCCTCGCACAACCACGACAGTCCCAAAAGAGACACTATTTGTGAATCAGGCGAATTTCTAGTGTATCTCGAAAGTTGTCGTGTTCATCCGGCGTAATTGTCGTGTTGACGGCCTCTTCTTTGCCATTGTTCACCGGCACTTCAAACGTATAGAAGATGCTTCCCTCAGGCTTCTTGTCCGAGAAGATCGACTCGCCGGAATCATAGAAGAGCGTCCAGGAGGCCTCGGTCGGCGGGTCGTTGGGAGGCGTATAAATAATTTTGTCTTTTTCCGATCCAAACCGGTCGATACCGATCTTGACAGTGCCGTTACAAGGATCGAAATCTGTGAGAGCCACCTTAACCGGGTACCTCACAGCAATAATTTCGTAGCTCCCCCAATCTGTGAGCATGGTCGCCTCTTTGGGTTTTCCCCTTCCTTCCCCGTAACAACGATACACCCAACCATAAGCGGGCTCAAACTGCAATGGAATAATCGCTTCGGTCGTCTGCGTGAGCTCAAGCTCAGAATTTGCAATGGTCAGGGTAAACCTGGCTTCAAAACGGAGCGCTTCACGTAGTTTTTCCAGGAAACTCTCGGATTTGTCTCCCTGGCTGAGCAGCGCCGCATGATAGGCAACCATCATCGCCGTTGGAATGCGCCGGTAGTTATGGTTTTTATGGATATCTTCAACCAAATCATCGATTAGCGAGCGATTCCAACTGCCCACCTTGCTAATGATCTCCTGGATCATCGCATCGTCGCCGCCTAGCAGCGCAAGCTGCCGGGCGCTGCGCATGGCGAAGGCAGAAACCGCCAGCAGTTTCGTTTCATCGTGACGATACTGATCGAGCATCGCATTCGCCTTTCGGACGTTTCGAATCGCCATGCCCTGCACCAGATCTGGAATCCCCTCAACTTGGTCGGCGGATGTCATCGCAATGATCCACCACTGGGCCAGCATTTTCACGGCAAGATCCAGTTCAGGGTTCTGTGCCTTTTTGATGAAGTCCTCAATCGCCGCGTTGTTTTTCTGCGTGGTTTTCCCATCCGTGCATTCTAAATCAATGGATGGCGGCACAGGCATCTCCAAAGGGCTTCTGCGGAGCTTTTTCGCCTCAGCGGCCAGGGCATCGTATTGTTTCCGGGCCTGCTTGTAGGCATCCACAATCACCTTATCTGGCAGCGGGCTGGCGAAGTAGGTGCTAAAATGCTGGATGCTGGCGGTAGGGTCGCTTGCGGTGATGTCTTGCAAGGTGTAATCGATAGCCGAGCCGTTTTCCGTCCCAGCCAGGATCAGCGTTGGGCCTTGTAAACCCTCTCCGCTGACGCTCAACTGCACCGGCAGGTTGAACGTTATCCCATCCGGCTCCAGGCTAATGCCGCCCGCAACCTCGCCGGCTGTTTCGCGAATGCTGGCGTTGATCTGCGTCAGCGGCACTATGCGCACCATCTCGGGATTCATAATGGCGCCGGCTGGTATGCGTAACGTCCAGGTCAGGCCAGCCCCGTCCACCACTTGCAGTTCCACAGCTTCATCGTCCGGGTAGATCTCGCGCGCAACTGCGGCAGCGGCATCTTTGTCAAAAGAAATCGATCCAAGCGGTTCCGTCGCGAATACGGGAGGCTGATAGTCCTCCGCGATAAAGCGAATCTCCAATTCCTCCACGTTGAGGGGCTCTAGCGATTCATCCGCAACGGTGGCAGTAGGAATTTCTCCGACAGATACTGAGGCCGGTGTATCTGCTGGCTGCGGTGTGTTTGCGCGAGACGGCGAACACCCGGTTGCCAGGAGAGCCAGGATAAGCCACACAACCAGCATGCGATAGAAGGCGGGGGGGATGATGTTCGGCATGGCGTTCCCTTTTTGATATTTGAATTGGCGTGGAAAGACATAATGTACAGGGGTTTTCTATATTATAGCACCGGCGCAAGGTGATGCGGGGAGGGTAGCTTCCGTTTGTTGGTGATTGAGGCAGGGGA
>JAEYTI010000115.1 GCA_023434145.1 Chloroflexota bacterium
ACCACGCGGGTGATTGCCAAGATGACAGCCCATTTACTGCGCCATCTGCTGCGTATCGATTTCGGTATTAATGTTCAAACCTTTGAAGTCGCTTCGGCTTCTTAGGAGTATTTCACATCAGACGTAATCGATAAATACGATCGTCGAATATATATTCGTGCGGTGCCGGGTCCTTGCCTGCGGCGCACATGAGGAACATGAGCTATGGGCACTGAAAATGTACAGGATCTGCTGCAAGAATTGGAATTATTGGGGTCGGAACAGACGCGCAAGATTTATCGCAAACACGGGGTGTTTGGCGAGCAGTACGGTGTTCAATACGCGGACATGGACCGGCTGGCTAAGCGGATCAAGATAGACCAGGTACTTGCGCAGGCATTGTGGGATTCAGGGATACACGATGCGCGCATTCTGGCGACCCGTATCGCCGACCCAGCGCAGTTTGACGCGGCGCTGCTCCATCGCTGGGCTGCCGGTTTGAACAATTATGTCTTGTGCGATGCGATGGCGGGCTTGGCGGCGAAAACCGCCCATACGCAGACAGTGATGGAAGATTGGATGCGTTCGGACGAGGAATGGATTGGTCGCACTGGCTGGTTGATGCTTGCCAACCAGGTGATGGACGAAAACTCGCCGCTGACGGAGGAAGCGCTGGAAGCGTATTTGCAGACTATCGAGCGCGAAATACACGGACGCAAGAACCGGGTGCGCGACGCGATGAATACGGCGCTAATCGCCATTGGCATCCGCAGCCCGGCGCTGCACGAAAAAGCTCTGGCAGCGGGTGAACGCATCGGCAAGGTGGAAGTTGATCACGGGGATACGGCTTGCAAAACCCCTGCTGCTGTGCCCTATATCGAGAAATCCTGGGCGCACAAGCTGGCGAAGCAGGAGAAGCAAAGGGCCAAAAAGGCCAAACAATCAGCATAGGGGATGGGAAACGCACTGCATTCGTGGACGCTGGACCCAGAAGAGGCAATTCGCGTGCAAAATCAGCTCCGCGAGCGCCTGGTGCTGGAATGGGACGGGCGTGAAATCCGCACGGTGGGTGGCGTGGATATTGGCTTGGGCGAGAACGAAGCACGGGCGGCGATTATGGTGCTGCGCTTCCCCGAACTGGATCTGATCGAATCGGTTACTGCCAGCGCGCCGCTGCTGTTTCCGTACATCTCCGGGCTGCTGTCCTTCCGCGAGGGGCCGGCGTTCCTGGCTGCCTGGGAGAAGCTGGAGCAAAAGCCCGAACTGGTGATGTTCGACGGGCAGGGCATCGCGCATCCGCGCGGGGTAGGAATCGCCGCGCAGATGGGGCTGTGGCTGGATCGCCCGACCATTGGCATTGGCAAGAGCCGCCTGTACGGCAGGCACGAAGAAGTGGGCGCGGAGGCGGGCAGCAGCGTGCCGCTGGTCGATCCGCGCGACTCGAGCAGGGTTATCGGTGCCGTATTGCGCAGCAAGGCGAGAACCAATCCGCTGTATGTGTCGCCCGGTCACCAGATAGATGTGGAGAATGCGGTTGCATTCGTGCGGCGATGCTTAAAGGGCTATCGCCTGCCCGAAACGACCCGGCTGGCCCACCTGGCTGCCAGTGGCAATTCTCGGTAAGGATCAAAAAAAACGGCGACCGAGTCGCCGTTTTTTTGATCCTTTACCCAACGATCTTCATCAGGTGGTAATTTTTCTTGCCGCGCCGGAGCACCAGGAACTGACCATCGAGCAGATCGTTGACCGTCACCTGCTGCGTTGGTTCGGCCACGCGGCGGTTATTTAGGTAGATGCCGCCCTCGGTGATGGCCCGGCGCGCTTCGCCTTTGGACTTGAGGAAACCGGTGTTTGCCAGTAAATCTACAATACCAACGCCCGCCCCTTCCAGATCGGTCTTCGGCATCTGGCTGGAGGGCACTTCGGAGAAGATGTCCTGAATGTCTGCGCCGGTGAGGCCTGTGATGTCGCCGCCAAACAGTGCCTGCGAAGCCTGCTCAGCGCGATCTAAGGCAGTGGGGCCGTGGACCGTGCTGGTCACTTCGCGGGCCAGCACGCGCTGCGCCTCGCGCTGCTCTGGAGCCGAGGTGACCACAGATGCCAGCTCTTCGATGCGCTCCTGCGGCAGGAAGGTGAAGTACTTGAGATAGTTCACCACGTCGCGGTCGTCGGTGTTGAGCCAGAACTGGTAGAAGCGGTAGGGCGAGGTGCGCGCCGCCGAGAGCCAAACGGAACCCGACTCGGTCTTGCCGAACTTGGTGCCGTCGGCCTTGGTAATCAGCGGGTACACCATGCCAAAGGCCTGCGATCCGCGCATGCGGCGGATCAGCTCGACCCCGGCGGTGATATTGCCCCACTGGTCGCTGCCTCCGGTTTGCAGCTTGCAGCCTTCTACATCGTGCAGGTGCACAAAGTCGTATGATTGGAGCAGCATGTAGCTGAACTCAGTGAACGAAATACCCTCTTCGCGCTCGATGCGGTTGCGGACCGAGTCTTTGGCGATCATGTAATTGACGGTGAAGTACTTACCCACGTCGCGCATAAAATCGATTAGCGAGAGGGGCATCAACCAGTCGGCGTTGTTGAGCACGCGGGCAGGGTTGCTCTTCACCTCAAAATCGAGGAAGTGGGCAAGCTGGCCTTTGATGGCTTCTACATTGGCTTCTACGATCTCACGGTTGAGCAGGTTGCGCTCGGCTGATTTGCCGCTTGGGTCGCCGATCATGCTGGTGCCGCCGCCTGCCAGGGCGATGGGGTGGTGACCAAAGCGCTGCAAACGCGCCAGCGCCAGCAGCGGCACCATGTGGCCCACGTGCAGGCTATCGGCAGTCGCGTCGAAGCCGTTGTATACCGTTACTTTCTCTTTTGCCAGCAGGTCCTGCACCCCTTCGATGCAGTCGTAGACCATTCCGCGCCACTTCAGTTCTTCAAATGCGTTTGTCGCCATACCTGTCTCAACCATTCTGTTTCAAATTTTTCTAACTACTTCGCGGGTTCGGGTTTTATATATTTTGTGAGGAATTTGCGCAGCAAATTCCTCACAAAATATATAAAACCTGCCGGGCCTGCCCGATTGTAACACACCATTACGAGAAGAAATGGCTGTAGCCGATTGCTTCTCCTGGTTGAACCACCACAAAACTCTCATCCCACGGGCCGAAAATCATTTGCTGAACAAGGGCGTTCGACCCTTCGATTTCTTCGTACCGCAGCCCAAAGCGCTGGGCGGTGTGCTGGGTATATTCGCGGTAGGTATCCATGGCGTGATTGCCGGTATTGATCAGCACCAGGCGGGTGTAATGGGCAAGCATGGCCTTCATCATGCGCTGGGCGCGCGCCTCGCCATAACGGGCGATCAGCCGCTCGTGTTCGGTGAACGGAGTGTCCGCAACCTCGATCCAGCCTTTGGTGAGGTAATACGTGCCCGGTTCCGCGCTGGCCTGCTGCTTGTAAGCCGCGCAGGAGCCCAGGAAGATGGCGATGCAGTCATCCACGCGCGGGACGACCAGCGTGCAGCGCTCAGAGCGGATGCCGATCACCGCCTGCGAGCACAAGCCGTACCCCAGGATGATTGTATCAACATCTTCATCCACCACATCAACGGCTGCCTGGAGCGTTTCGCGAAGCTTTTGCGGCTGAATATGCAGGCCAAAATCGAATACCTGGTGGCGGATGCCCGCTGGGAAAAGCGGCTGCATCTCTTCGATGACGGTGGCGCAGGCCATTACCATTACTCGGCTGAAATCCATAAGCTCCTGTTTGTTTCGTTGTAGTTGTTGTATTCTGTGGGGTTATACCCCACGGAATACAACAACTACAAACACCTATTGATCCTTTAAATTCAATGCCATCGATTTGGCGTAGATGCGGCGAAAGTTGGGGTAGGTGGACAGCTCGATATACGCGATCTGGCGGGCCATCGCGGCAGTATAGGCGCGGGCAGGCGCGGATACTAGCAACTGCTGCGCGCCAACACCAGCGGCGTTACCGACCTGCCGATATTTTTCCAGCGGAATATTGGGCAGCAGATCGATGGCAGTCGCCGTGTCCAGATTCAGGTATGATCCAAACGCGCCCGCCAGCACCACCTCATCCAGATCGGTCAGCGAGAGGTTGGCGACTTCCATCAGCACGGAGATTCCGGCTTTGATGGCACCCTTGGCATATTGGATTTCGTCCACGTCGTTCTGCGTGATGGAGATGGGCGCTCCGGTGGCGGTTTCTGCTGCATCGACGAGCAGAAATTCCAGTCCGCCGCCATTTTCAAACACGCCGGGCATACCCCTTTGCAGCCGCCCGCGCGCATTGATCACTTCTGCCCGGCGCATTTCCGCGATTGCATCGATGATGCCTGATCCGCAGATGCCTACCGGGGGAACGCTACCGATGGTCTGCACCTGAGGCCTGTCATGGTTCAGCCATACGCGCTCGATCGCACCCGCAGCGGCGCGCATGCCCGCTTTAATGTGCGCGCCTTCAAAGGCTGGCCCCGATGCGCAGGAAAGGGAATACAGCCGCGGCGCATCGCCGCCCACCGAGAGAATAATCTCGGTGTTGGTACCGATATCGATGCCCAGCACCGTCCGGTGGTCTTCGCCGATGCGAGCGGCAAAGGCCATTGCCACCAGGTCTGCCCCCACGTACCCGGCGACACTGGCGGGAATGTACAAGCGCGCGTCTCCGGCAAAGGGCAGGCCTAAATCCGCCGCGCGGACCTCTTGTGGCAGGGTGGTGGCAGCAATATAGGGGGCCAGGGCAAGCTGCCGAACGGGGAATTGCAGCAGAATGTGGAGCATGGCCGTATTGCCAACAATGCAGGCTTCGACAATCTCCGCTGTAGAGCGGCCCGATCGCGCTGCCAGTTCCTCGGCTAGCTCGGCCAATGCGTTGTGAACCACGACTGCCAGAGTCTTTGCGCCCTCTGCGCTGTTCATCGCATAGCCCAGGCGGCTGACTACGTCTTCACCGTAGCCAATCTGCGGGTTGGGGCGGCCTTCGGCGGCGAGCACTTCTCCGGTCTGAATATCGACCAGGTACGCAGCAATCTTTGTGGTTCCCAGGTCTACGGCAAAGCCAACTGGGCGAGCATCCGGCGGAAGGAAGCCGATCATCTCTCCACCGCGCCTGATCACCTGCACCTGGCCGCGATGTTCGCGCAGCAGCACCGGCAGGGCGCGAACCGCCGCAGGCGAAGCGGTAAGAGCCTCATTCTGAATGGCGGAGAGCACGCGCTCGAGATCGCCGCGCGGATCTTGCATGCCGGCATCGGGTACGGATACGAAGTGATTTGTTATAACCTGGTCGGCCAGTCGATGATTGTAGCCGTGGATGCCAGATTCGACCTGCAAGCGCTGCTGCTCGATCACCGAGGAGGCGGGGACATCTATTTTCACATCACCGAGTACGCCTGCCTGGCAGGCAAGGCGCAGCCCACCGGCAAGCTCCGTGTCTGTTAGCTGTGCTTGCTCAGTGAGAGTGGGCTGGCTGAGCGACTTGCCGCTCTCGCGAGCGATCACCCGGCATTGCCCGCAGGAACCCGCGCCGCCACAGTCGGCAGTGAGCGGCAGCCCCGCCAGCCGCGCTGCTTCTAAAAGGGTAGACCCCTGGGGAACTTCAACGCGCTTCCCCAGGGGTTCGAAATCAACTTTATATTTTTGCCCTGCCACGGCTCTAGTAAGCGCCGAACTCTTTGGTCGCCTGAACCCAGGCCTTCAACAGCTCGGGGTTGGCGCCTTCCATCTCGCCGATTCCGGTGCACATGATGTAACCGCCGCCCTTGCCAACCACCTGGCAGAGCTCTTTGGTCCGCTCGCGCACCTGCTCGACCGTGCCCCCGTGCAGCAGCGAGTTCTCCATGCCACCCATGATGCACATGGTATCGCCTAGCACTTCTTTCACCTTGAATATGTCACTGCTCTGGAACCAGCCGAGCGTTTTGCCCTTTGGTAGCTCTGCCAGGTGGCGCAGTCGCTGGTCCCACACACCCTCGTAGAAGCAGCTTACAAAGCAGCCGGCATCCACAAGCTGGGTAATCATGCTCTTCAGCTGTGGCCAGTAGAACTGCTCGAACTGCGGGATAGACATAAAGCCATCCGAGCCGCGGTGCAGGGGGATGAACACGTACGGGTTACCGGTGGCACGGAAGTTGTTGAGCGCGAATTCTACCTGGAAGCGCAGCACCTTCTCCTGGGCCGCCAGAAGCTTCTCGGGGCGCTTACGGATATCGAGCATAATGCCGCGCATGCCGCGCAGCGTGTCGGACATATAATCGAAGGGCGCTTCAATTAGCGAACCGGCCAGGAAGAACGGCCCCGGGAAGCCTGCCGCTGCCATGCGCTGCCCGGATGAGATCACGTGCCCGAGCGCCTCGCATGTAGCATTGATGGCTTTGCCCAGCGCCTGCATGGATGCCATCACGGCCGGGTTGGCGTACTGCATCAGGTTCGATAGGTGATAGAAGCCAAAGGACCACATGCCAAAGGGCGGCAGCATAGCCAGGCTTTTCAGCTCCGTGAAGGCGCGGGGCAGGTAGGTGCGCAGCGCCCAGTCAGAAGGATCTTCCAGGAAGGCATCATAATCTTCGGCCTTCATAAATTCCTGCTCGGCGAACTGGAAGGAGCCGTTCTCCGATAGTCCGTAACCGGGCCATTTTGTCATCTGGTCACCCAGGGCAACGCTGGCGCCTGGGCCAAAACCAAACACACCGCCCGCGGAATCAGGCTGAAATTCAAGAGCAGCCTTTTCCAGCACCTGGTGGGCCACTTCTGGGTTGTCGTGATATTCTTGCCGGGTGATGCCGCCGTATTCGGTCAGCATGTAGCCAAAACCAACATTGATCGGTATGCGGTCTGGCTGCTTAAGCTGGAGAGCATCCTGCATGCGCTGCATGCGTTCGGCGAACAACTGCTCAGGGGATTTTCCCAAATCTGGATCGCGGAAAGTCTGGCTCATGTTATTTTGCTCCTGTCCACTGCTTGGCAAGGGTAACGGCAGTCATGGCATTGGTGCCCCAGCCGTCCGCTTTTGCGTAGGCGCAAACCTGCGCATCTACCGTCCCGCCGCCAACCATGATTTTTACTTTATCGCGCAGGCCGGCAGCTTCGATGGCATCGACGGTTTCTTTCATGGAGGAATAGGCCAGGGTGAGGAAACCGCTCAGCGCAACGATGTCGGGCTGGTAGGTCTTCACTTCTTCGACAAATTTCTCCGCGGGCACATCTACGCCCAAATCTTTTACCTCGAACCCGCTCACATCGAGCATAAAAACGACGATATCTTTGGCAATGTCATGGATATCGCCTTTGACCGTACCGATCAGGATCTTGCCGGAGCGCTGGCCGGTGCTTTCCTGCTTGATGAGCGGTTTTACTTCGGCGGTAATGGATTTTACCGTTTCGCCAGCCAGAATTAGCTCAGGAATGAAGTACTCGCCTTCTTCAAACCGCTTGCCGACGATTTCCATTGCCGTACGGCAGTCACTGAGAATTTCCATCGGGTCCGTTCCCTGAGCGAGCAATTCCTTTGCGAGGGCAACAGCCTGCTCGTCATCCATATCCGCGATAGCGTTGATGAGCTTTTCCGACATAGATACTCTCCTGATCAAATGAAAGTTGGCATCTCTTTTTGCCCTAGCTCTCATCGAAAGTTCCATGGAACGCTTTTGGGTGCATGATAGCAAAAAGAAACACAAGGGGTGTTATTGGGTGCAGAAGTATTATAAACTTTTTTGTTACACTGCGCTGTTCTTACAGGGTTTTAATTTAACGAGTATGATTTGCACTGTCCCAGAGGGACGTAATTTAACTGGTGAGGCTGCTATGAATTTTTCCACCGAACTTCGACACGTGCGCCAGGTCTTACATCTGGGAAACCGGTGCCAGGAACGAGTCTCCCCTGCCGATACCATGTACGCCATTACTGGGCGCAGGCTGTATCTGCTCGGTGATATCGACGGGCGCTTCCGGCCGCGCTCGAACCCATACGATCTGCACGCTCTGGGACACCCGCATCCAGAAGATCCATTGGCGGAGAAGCTGCAAGGCGTTTGGGCGCAGCCGGTAAAGGGGCTGAGTGAGTACGGCTATTCGGTGGAGGTGGAAGGCCAAACCTGGAGGCTGGATGAAGCTAACTCTTTCACCCAGGCTTACGCGGCGGTGACGTTCGAATATTCCCAAGAGAGTCTGCAAGCGACCCGCACTGACTTCCCCGCGCTCGACTTGCCGCTGCTGATCTCGAACCTGACGCTGCGCAATACCGGCAGCCATGCGCTAGATCTACGCGTGATGTTCACGGCCCGCTTTGATTTGGAAGACGCATGGTTCACAACGCTGGCGGATCACCGCAACGTGGCCGAGACCGTGATGATAGCGGGCAGCCGCCTGATCGCTCGTGCCCAGGCTGCGCCGGAACGTTGGGCCGCCGCTGTGGGGGGCCTGCAACCGCCGGAAGTGGTGAATCTGCTTGCGGATTCCGCGGGAAGATTGGTGTATGTCCTCCGGCTGGAGCCGGGCGAGCAGGCGCGGCTGGTATTCGGTATGGCGATTGCCAGTGAAGGCGGCGCGGACGCCGCGTTGGGCCTGCTGGAGCGCGGGCTCCCGAATTGGGAAGATTTGCTGGCGGAGCGCGAGACACTGTACGAGCGTGTCTTTTCCGAGGCACCGCGCCTGGTGAGCCCCGATCTATTGTTGAATGATGCCTTTGCCATTGCTTGTGCCAACCTGCAAATGCTGGAAGCGGATACCGCAAACCTGGGCCGATACTTCTACGCCGGGCTGGAAATGTTCCCCTTCTGGTTTAGCTGTGACGGCGCGTACAGCCTGCCGGGGCTGATGATTGCCGGGCTGCGGGAATCGGCGCTCAACCATCAGCGCATTGGCCTGGGCACGCAGGACGGGGGCCGCGTCCCGCATCAGATCTCGCCCTCCGGGCGGGTGGCCTTTGCAGGGAATGCTGAGGAGACGCCATTGTGGGTTATTGGTGTTTGGGATGCTTACCGCTGGACGGGTGACATCGCCTTCCTGCGCGAGCTTTATCCCGGCGCGCGCAGGGGAATGCTGGAGTACGTGCTGGGGACGATCGATCCGGATGGCGATGGCTACCCAGACGGCCCCGGTATGGTGGAAGTGGATGGCATGGGCGCGGAAAAGCTCGACTCTGCCGCCTACACTTGGTCGGCGCTGCTGGCACTGGCAGAAATGGCCGAACTGCTGGGCGATTTGGATACCGCATCGCTGGCTCGTGCCCGCGCGGATGCCATCGCATCTCGCTTCGACGCCGATTGGTGGGATGAGGCGGGCGGGACATATGCCATGTCACTCACTGCTGAAAACACGCGCTATCCTGTGCCGCACTGGGCGGTGATCGTGCCGCTGGAGGTGGGGCTGGCAACCCCAGCACACGCCGCGCGCACCTTCCAGACCTTACGCGCAAGTTATCTCAACCGCTGGGGCCTCAAGCACACCGTTGGCAATGACGAACGCGTGTGGACTCTGCCCACAGCGCTGCTCAGCAAGGCGGCTTTCCGCTATGATGAGCCGGCGATGGGGCTTGAGATGCTGCGCCACGTGGCCGAAACGCTGGAAGCGGGCAGCATTGGCCTATTCCACGAGCTGATTCCACAGGGTGCGTGCATCGTGCAGCTCTGGTCGGCGGCGAGCCTGCTGCGCGGCGTGGTGGAGGATCTGTTTGGCATAACGGTGAACGCCGCAGCGCGGACGCTGGTGATTTATCCGCGCTTGCCCGCCGAGTGGGAGACGGTGACGCTGGAGAACCTGCGCTTTGGCGATCACAAGGTTACCGTTCATGTGGAGCAAGGGAAGGTGACCGTGATTCATGCGGAAGGTCCGGCGGCGCTTTCGATCAATTGCAAATTGGTGGAGAGCGGGCAAAAAACGATGATTGACAGGGGAGAATGAACGTGCTATAAACACTACAACTTAATACCGAATGGCTGAGAAGAGAAAAAGTACGCGCGGTCACGGTGGTGCAGAGAGCGGGTGAAGGTGGTGCGAGGCCCGTACACACGGTAGCGCGGAATGGTTCTCGGAGCCGCAGGGTAAACGCCGCAACCAGGAGGTTGCTTCGCCATTAGCCCGCGCCGGAGCTGCCACCGTTATCATGGCAAAGGGTATAACCGGATTGTCTTCCGGCGTACCCCGAAGAGTGAGGCTGGCCTTTCCCCCTGTCGTCGTCACGGCAGGGGATTTTTGTAAGCGAACCGTGAGGGTTTTGCTTCAGCAGCCTAAGTTGGGTGGCACCGCGGGAACCCTCTCCCGTCCCAAACGGACGAGCGAGGGTTTTTGTTTATTCATTTGTGCCGTTCCATGCCAAACGATGCTTGGCATGGAACAGCACAAATGAACAACACCGACAAAATTTGGAGGTATTGATGCTGCCCAATGGTTCTTCTCAAGTACTGACTCATTCACCCGGCAATGCTTTCCTGCCGCCCCCGGTGGTGCGCGAGCTGCCCGCGGATCTGGAAACCCCCGTTTCGGTATATCTCAAGCTGGCAGGGCAAGGGCCCTCCTTCTTGCTCGAGTCGGTCACCGGCGGCGAGCAGCTTGCCCGCTACTCGTTTATCGGTGTACAGCCCAGCCGGGCCTACGTGCTGCGCGGGAGGTCGATCACCTGCCAGGCGGGGGGGCAAACGACGGTTCTGCCATCTGGCGATATGGACCCGCTCGATACCCTGCGCGCCGAGCTGAGCAAATACCAGTCCGCGAGCGTGCCCGGCTTGCCGCGCTTCTCCGGCGGGCTGGTGGGCTACCTTTCGTATGAGATGATCCGTTACTTCGAACCCTCTGTAGCAGTAGAAGCGCATCCCAGCCTGCCGGATGGTATCTTCCTGCTGACCGATACGCTGGTGGCGTTCGATCACGCTTTTGGCAAGCTGCTGCTCATCGCCGGGGTACGCCCTGGCGAGACACAGGAAGACGCGGAGGCGCGCCTGGATGAGATTGCCAGCCGTCTGGCGCAGCCGGTGCTCGCAGGGGCAGCAGTCTCACCTGCCCCTGCCGATACGACCCTTCACTCCAACGTTACTCGCGAGCAGTTCCATGCGGCGGTAGAGGCGGCCAAAGAACACATTGCCGCCGGGGATATCTTCCAGGTGGTGCTCTCGCAGCGGCTCTCCAGGGAAACGACCGCATCGCCCTTCGCCATCTACCGAGCGCTGCGGAGGTTGAATCCCTCGCCGTATATGTATTTCTTCGATTTCGCCGACCTCGCCGGGCAGCCGGATGTGCGCGTGATAGGCGCATCGCCAGAGCTGCACGTACGCCTGGAAGACCGCCGGGCTACCGTCCGACCCATCGCTGGCACGCGCCCGCGCGGTAAAAACAGCGCGGAAGATGCCGCGCAGGAGCGCGATCTGCTTGCGGACCCAAAGGAGCGCGCCGAGCACGTGATGCTGGTGGACCTGGCGCGCAACGACCTGGGCCGAGTATGCGAGTTTGGCAGCGTGCATGTGACCGAGCAAATGGCGGTAGAGCGCTACTCGCACGTGATGCACATCGTCTCGCAGGTGGAAGGCAGCCTGCGCCCTGATCTGGACGCGTTTGATCTTGTCCGGGCAACCTTCCCAGCGGGCACGGTCAGCGGAGCGCCGAAGATCCGCGCCATGCAGATTATCCGCGATTTGGAAGCCGGCATTCGTGGCGAACGCGACGCCCGCGGCCCGTATGCCGGGGTAGTGGGTTACTTCGCGGCCGATGGTTCGATGGATACCTGCATCACTATCCGCACGCTGGTGATGCAGGGGCAGACGGTTTCTATCCAGGCCGGGGCAGGGATCGTGGCCGACTCGGAGCCGGAGCGCGAGTATCAGGAGACTCTGAGCAAGGCGCGTGCCCTGGCGGTGGCTGTTGAAATGGCAGAAAAAAGTGGAGGCGCAGGATGATAGTCGTGATCGATAACTACGACTCGTTTACATATAACCTTGTGCAGTATTTGGGCGAGCTTGGGGCAAGCATACGGGTGTACCGTAATGATGAAGTGACCATCGAGGCGCTGGAAGAACTGAACCCCAGTCACATTGTCATTTCCCCCGGGCCGGGCGATCCCTCACAGGCGGGCATTTCCAACGATGTGATCCGCTGCTTTGGGCCAAAGAAACCGGTGCTTGGCGTGTGCCTGGGTCACCAGTGCATCGGCGAGGTGTTTGGTGGAACGGTCACCCGCGCGCCGCGGCTGATGCACGGCAAGACTTCGCACGTCTACCACTATGGCGGTGGGCTGTTCCAGGGCGTCCCCAGCCCGTTTGAGGCTACCCGCTACCACTCGCTGATCGTCACCGACCTGCCGGAAGAACTGGAGCCCACCGCCTTTACCACCGAGGGCGAGTTGATGGGCTTGCGCCATAAGACCTACCCGGTCTACGGCGTGCAGTTCCACCCCGAGTCAATTCTGACACCGGCGGGCAAGCAGATATTGGGCAATTTTCTATCAATCCAGCCGGTAGAGCCGGTGCTGTAGGAGGAAGAATGGATGCTCTAAAACCATTTATCGCCAAGCTGATGCAGCGCCAGCCGCTGACAGTGGAAGAGGCCGAACAGGCCATGCAGATTGTTATGACCGGTGAGGCCACCGATGCGCAGATCGGCGGCTACCTGGTGGCGCTGCGCATGAAAGGGGAAACAGTGGCGGAGATCACCGGGAGCGCGCGGGCTATGCGAGCGGTTGCCAGCCGCGTGCCGTATAAGGCTAACGGCAGCCCGCTGCTCGACACTGCCGGGACGGGCGGCGATGGGGCGCATACCTTTAACATCTCCACCGCGTCGGCCTTCGTAATCGCTGGCGCGGGGCGCAAGGTGGCCAAACACGGAAACCGCGCCGCCTCTTCGCGCTGTGGCAGCGCAGACGTGCTCGGTGCGCTGGGCGTGAACCTGGATCTGACCCCTGAGAAGGTTGCGCAGTGTATCGATGAGGTAGGCATCGGCTTTATCTTCGCGCCGCGCTTTCACCCGGCGATGAAAAATGCCATTGGTCCGCGCCGCGAGCTGGGCCAGCGCACCATCTTCAACCTGCTCGGACCGCTGACGAACCCGGCGGGCGCGACGCACCAGCTTATCGGCGTGTACGATCCCGCGCTCACCGAGACGCTGGCGGAAGTGCTGTGCTCGCTAGGCGGCCGGGCGGCGTTTGTGGTCCACGGCGATGGCGGGCTGGACGAAATGACTACCAGCGGAGCGAACCGGGTAAGTCACTTGAAGGATGGGCATGTTTCCACGTACAATATTAATGCCGCCGATTACGGTTTGCGCCCAGCCTCGCCAGAGGTTCTACGGGGCGGCGACCCGAGTGAGAATGCTGCCATGCTGCGCGCGCTGCTTCGCAATGAAGACCGCTCGCCCCGCCGTGACGTGGTGCTGCTCAACAGCGCGGCGGCACTCGCCACCGAGCATGGCGACTTCCATGCGGCGCTGCAAGAGGCACAGGTTTCACTGGATACCGGCGCCGCATTGGAACGATTGGAATCGCTGACGGCGTTCAGCCAACAGATCGCATGACAGACCGGCACACAACGATGAACATTCTCGATGAGATCTTTGCATACAAACGACAGGAAGTAGCGGAATGCAAGCTGGCGATGCCAGAGGATACACTTCGGCAGGCAGCTGAATTGACCGCGCCCGCGCTGAACTTTGTACAGGCGCTGCGAGCTGCCCCGTGTAAGCCCGCGTTGATCGCCGAAGTGAAGTGCGCCTCGCCGTCGAAAGGCCTGCTTGCCCCGAACTTCGATCCACTGCGGCTGGCGCGGACCTATGCCGAGAACGGCGCGAGTGCCATCAGCGTGCTGACCGATGAGCGGTACTTTAAAGGCAGCCTGGAGTACCTGCGGCAGATCCGTAGCGCGCAGCCTGGCACGCCGCTGCTGCGCAAAGATTTCCTGTGTGACCCATACCAGGTGTATGAGGCGCGTGCCGCCGGAGCCGATGCTGTACTTCTGATCGTCGCGCACCTATCGCATACTGACCTGATCGGCATGCAGTCGCTGGCGCACCAGCTTGGCATGGCGGCGCTGGTAGAGGTGCACAGCCGGGAAGAGCTGGACATGGCAATCGACTGTGGCGCGACACTGATCGGGATCAACAACCGCGACCTGCGTGATTTCACCGTGCGCTTGCAGACCACACTGGATCTGCGCCCCCATGTGCCGCCGGAGGTATGTTTGGTGGCCGAAAGCGGCATCCACACCGAAGAGGATGTGCATCTGCTTGCCGAGGCTGGGGTCGACGCGATTTTGGTGGGTGAGGCGCTGGTGACCGCGGCTGGCGCTACCGGTACGGCGGCAAAGGTCCGCGAACTGTCTCAATGGAGAGAAGCATGAACATCAAAATCAAAATCTGCGGCATTCGTACTTACGACGACGCAATGGCGGTGATCGAAGCGGGCGCCGATATTATCGGATTCAATTTCTACCAGCAATCGCCGCGCTATATCACCCCTGGCGACTGCTTGAAGCTGGTGGCTCGCTTGCAGGCCTCGCTGCGCGAAGAACTGGCACGAGTCACATTGGTTGGCGTGTTTGTCAATCACAGCCCTGATTACGTGCATATGCTTACCGGCGACTGCCTGCTCGACCGCATCCAGCTTTCGGGTGATGAGCCGCCTTCTGACCTGGAATTTTTGGGTGAGCGCACCTTTAAAGTGCTGCGACCGCCCAATGAGGCGTACCTGGAAGACGCTTTGCGCCGCTACCCGCCCCGCGTATTGGACCCGGAATGGATGATCGACACCTATCACCCCGGGTTGTACGGTGGCACCGGCATGACCGCTGACTGGGCTATGATCCGCAAGTTCGCTGAAAAGCAAACGATCATCCTGGCGGGCGGACTGCGGCCCGAGAATGTTGCCGAAGCCATCCGGCAGGTACGCCGCCCATGGGGCGTCGACGTGGCATCGGGAGTGGAGTCTGCGCCAGGCGTGAAGGATCTGGACAAGGTGCGCGCCTTTATCGCCGCGGTGCGCTCGGTAGTGGCGGAGGCTGCGCCATGAGCGCGCCCGCTACAAACAGAACCGCGCGGACGAAATTTGGCCCATACGGCGGGCAGTTCGTGCCTGAGACGCTGATGCCGGCTCTTGAGGCGCTGGAGGATGCGTACCGGCAGTCGCAGACCGATGAAGGCTTCCAGCGCGAGCTGGATCATCTGCTGCACACCTATGTGGGCCGCCCAACGCCGCTGTCTCACGCTCGCCGCCTGAGCGACAGCCTGGGCGGGGCGCAGATCTACCTGAAGCGCGAAGATCTGGCCCACTCTGGGGCGCATAAGATCAACAATGCCATTGGGCAGGCACTGCTGGCCAAAGCCATGGGCAAACGCCGCCTCATCGCCGAAACCGGGGCGGGGCAGCACGGTGTGGCGAGCGCAACCGCCGCCGCGCTTTTAGGGCTGGAATGCGTGGTTTATATGGGCACGGTGGATATTGCCCGCCAGCAGCCCAACGTGCTGCGCATGCGCCTGTTGGGCGCGGAGGTGCGCCCGGTGGAAAGCGGCAGCCGCACGCTGAAAGACGCGGTCAACGAAGCGATCCGTGATTGGGTGGCCTCGGCTCACGACAGCTACTACCTGCTCGGCTCGGCGCTCGGCCCGCACCCCTATCCAACGATGGTGCGCGACTTTCAGTCGGTGATTGGCATCGAGGCGCGCGCGCAGATCCAGGAGCAGTCGGGGCGGCTGCCGGATGCCTGCGTGGCTTGCGTGGGCGGCGGATCGAACGCCATTGGGCTGTTCCACGCCTTTTTGAACGACGAAAATGTACGCTTGATTGGCGTAGAAGCGGGCGGGCACGGGCTGGAGAGCGGGGAGCACGCAGCGCGGTTCGGCGATCCGCGGTTGGGGCGGCCTGGCGTGCTGCACGGAGCATACACCTACCTGCTGCAAGATGATGACGGGCAGGTAGCATTGACGCACTCCATCTCTGCCGGGCTGGACTATGCCGCGGTGGGGCCGGAGCACGCGTACTTGCGCGACCAGGGCCGCGTGACATATACCTCCGCGAACGATCGCGAGGCGCTTGACGCGTTCCAGCGGTTGGCGCGCACCGAAGGCATTTTGCCCGCGCTGGAGTCGTCGCACGCTTTCGCGGAAGCCATCCGGCTTGCGCCGAAGATGCGGCCCGACCAGATTGTGCTGGTCAACCTCTCAGGGCGGGGGGATAAAGACCTCGACACCGTTACCAAGGCACTGGAGGAGGCGCTATGAGCGGCCTGACGCATATCGAAAACACGTTCGCGGCGCTGAAAGCGCAAGGCCGGGCAGCGCTAATGCCCTACTTTACCCTGGGCTATCCCACGCCCGCCGCTTCCTTACAAGTGGTTGAAGCGCTGGCCCAAACAGGGGCCGATTTGATCGAACTGGGCGTTCCGTTCTCCGATCCGCTGGCGGATGGGCCGACTATTCAGCATTCAACCCAGGTGGCTTTGGAGCAGGGCATCACCGTCCGCCGCTGCTTCGAGATGGTGCGGGAAATCCGCGCGAGGGGCGTGCCCCAGCCGCTGCTGCTGATGGGTTATATCAACCCGATCCTGGCCTACGGGGTGGACCGCTATGCCGCGGATATGTGTGACGCCGGGGCTGACGGCTTAATCGTGCCCGATCTGCCTTTAGAAGAAGCGGATGCGTTGGATTCCGCCTGCCGAAGGCACGGACTGGCGCTGGTGTATCTCGCCTCGCCAGCCTCTACGCCAGAACGCCTTGCCGCGCTGGCGGAA
>JAEYTI010000135.1 GCA_023434145.1 Chloroflexota bacterium
GTGGGCCGCCCACAACCCTCCACAACCTGACAATTTTTGCGTGCTCCCATTCAAAGAAAGCAAGACGCGCTCCATTCCGTTACTGTCATTGTGTAACTGGCGTAAAATAAATTCAAGAAAACCGCGCTCCATAAAGCATAGATCCGGTAATTCTTTACGGTCGCCAGAGCAAACAAGGAATCCATGCACGAATTGGATAGCTATTTACGAAATGCCAAAGTGCAAGACTTACCGTTCGATCAGCATGAGTTGAGCGAACCATTATTATCCATCTATAACTTCGTAAAATGGTCCCTGCGTGATTGGAAAAAGAAACGATTGGCAGTAGTGGAATGCACCAGTACCAGCGTCCTATGGATTGACCAGAAAGGCAAGACTGCAGATCAAATTGATTGTCCGTTTGATCCCCGAATCTACTTCAAACGCGTTCTAGATCGAGATCTAATGATCAGGAAGTATTTTCAAGTGGTTCATGAAAGTGAGCAAACGATCCGTATTGTGATAATCCGTAAGCCCTAGCCCCATAACTTTTCCAGGAATTCACAAATGGTCCGTTATCGTATTGCTCTGTTGTCTGATATTCATGCCACAATGACCGCTCTGGATGCTGTTCTCAGAGCGATTGAGCAATTTGCTCCGCTGGATGCAGTTGTCATTGCAGGTGATTTCACTTATGGCCCAGGTCAGCCTGCTACCCTTGCCCGACTTGCCAACTATCCAGTGATTGCTGTTTGTGGGAACGGGGATGTGGAACTGCTCGACTATGCGGATGGAAAATCACCAGCATATAAAAATTGGTTAAAGCAATTCTCCCTGATTCGTTGGTCTTTAAAAAATACGGATCATGACTCCTTGTCCTATCTTCGTAGTCTCCCTGAACAAAGGGTCATTGAGATGCCCGGCGCAGCTTCAATCCGCCTGGTTCATGGTTCTCCCCGAAGAATCAATGAGTTCCTTGATCCAGAGAAAGTGCCCCATCTTCTCGAAGAAGTAATGAACGATCTTGCAGAGCCGGTTCTGGTGTTCGGTCATACGCATCGACCGCTCGTACAAAGGCGGAAGAAACGGCTGGCAGTAAACCCAGGCGCGGTTTCGATGGCTATTGGCAGACCTGCGACCGCTTATTATGCGATTCTCGACTGGCAAGAATTCAACCAATGCTGGGAAGTCCATCACTTTACCGCCCCTTACGATGCGGACGCGGTCAAAAAAGAGTTTGCGGAAAGCGGTCTACTGGATATTCCTCCTCTGGGTCCACTGCTGCTTGATACCTGCCTGACGGGGAAAAGTGTAGGCGTCAGCTATATGCGGTATGCGATGAAGCTGGCAAAAGAAGCGGGTTACAGAGATTTACCCTATATTCCTGATGATATCTGGGAACAGGCAGCGAAAACGTATTTTGATCGGGATGCCGTATGGAAATAAGACCTACAGCGTAGGGTAGCGTTCAAATCTGATAAAATCTATGGAAAATAATCTCAGGGTGGAGCATAGAAATGGCATCTGACCGTCCGTGGCTGCGGCATTACGATCCGGGCGTACCCGAATCAATCGATATTCCTGATAACCCCGTGTTCCAATTCCTCGAAACGGCCGCGTGGCAGATCCCGGACCAGCCGTGTACGGTGTTTCAGGATGCTCCGGTCACCTACCGGGTCATGAACGCGCTCTCCGACCGGTTTGCGGCGGGGCTGGTGGCGCTGGGGATCAAACCGGGCGACCGGGTGGGCCTGATGCTGCCGAACATCCCGCAGTTTGTTCTGGCCTACTACGCCATCCTGAAAGCGGGCGGGGTAGTCGTGGCGATCAACCCGGCGTACAAGCTGCGCGAGGTGGCTTACCAGGTGTCGGATGCTGGCGTGGAGGTGCTGATCGGCTTGCACGATGCTGTGGATCTTCTCAACACCGTCCGCGCGCAGACCGGGCTGCGCACGCTGATCCTCACCCGCATTGCCGATGCTGTTGATATGACTGGCTGGGGCGAGGATGCGGTAAATCTCTCACAAGAACCGTTACCCACCCCCGACCGATGGCTGTCGGAAGTGATTGCTTCCCAACAGCCAGGCGCAAAGCCCACTGTCACGATCCGTGGCAGCGATGTGGCAATCTTCCAATACTCCGGCGGCACCACAGGGTTGCCCAAAGCCGCCATCGGCCTGCACCACAATCTAGTCGCCAACTCGCTCCAGTTCCGGCGCTGGCTTGTGGGGCTGGAAGAAGGCCGCGAAACTACCCTCATGGCGATCCCTATGTACCACGTCTACGGCATGGTGGTGGGGATGGCGGTCAGCATCCTGCTGGGCGCGAAGATGGTATTGATTCCGGACCTGCGCAATCTGCCGAGCCTGCTGGAAAGCATCCAGAAGTACCACGCCAGCTTCTTCCCCGGCGTGCCGGCTATGTACGCAGTGATCAACCGCAACCCAGACGTGCAGGCGGGCAAGTACGATCTGCGCTCGATCCGCGCGTGCATATCCGGCTCCGCGCCGCTGCTCAAAGAAGTGCAGGAGACCTTTGAAGGCCTGACTGGGGCGAAGCTGATGGAGGGCTACGGCCTCTCCGAGGCGCCCACGGCCACGCACTGCAATCCCATGTTTGGCGAGAAGCGCACCGGCTCGATCGGCCTGCCGCTGCCGGGCGTGGACTGCCGCATTGTCTCGCTGGAGGATGGCGTGACGGATCTGCCGCCGGGCGAGACCGGCGAGCTGCTGATCCACGGGCCGCAGGTGATGGCGGGCTATCACAACCGCCCGGAGGAAACAGCCGCCACCCTGCGCGACGGCTGGCTCTCCACCGGCGACATTGCCCGCATGGACTCGGATGGCTATTTCTACATTGTCGACCGGAAGAAGGAACTGATCAAGGTCAGCGGCTTTCAAGTGTGGCCGCGCGAGATCGAGGAAGTGATCGCCGTGCACCCGGCCGTGCAGGAGGTGAGCGTGGCAGGTGTGCCCGACCCTGTGCGCGGCGAAGCGCCGGTGGCGTGGGTAGTGCTCAAGCCAGGGCAAGCAGTGATGCCCGAGGAGATCATCACACTGTGTAAAGAAGATTTGGTGTACTACAAGGTGCCGGTGGCGGTGAGGTTTATTGATGCGCTGCCGCGATCTACGGTTGGGAAGGTGCTGCGAAGGGAGCTTCAGGCAGCGTATCGGGCGGAACAGGAATAACGTGTGCCAAGATCCTCACCCCCGGCCCCTCTCCAGTTGTGCTGTTGCGGTTCTAAGATAAATTTTCTTGGCACAACTCGCAAAACCAGAGAGGGGTGCCTTGTTCCGCAAGTCAATTTGGACAGCAAGTCACCCCTCTCTATTTTGATGTTCGTACGAAATGGAGAGGGGCAGGGGGTGAAGCGTCCTTGGCGCGCAGTGTGCCTTTGCTTACCTCCTGCAAATCATGTTATAGTAGAACCATGGACCGCCTTACCCTGACGTTTTACGTAATCGCCGCAATTTTTGGCCTTATTGGCTTGGCGATTTGCGTTGGGTTTTCCGTTCATTTCTACCGCAAGGGACTCAAAGGGATGCTCCGGCTCATGCTGCCAGCCGGTATCCTGGCGTTTATCGTGCTGGTGCAGAGCATTTCTTTTCTCGCCGCGTACTTTCCGCGGTAGAGATTCTCAAAAAATCAAAAAGCCCCGGTCCATCTGACCGGGGCTTTTCCTTTCATCACTGAACTTAGTTGTTCGTCACCAGCACGGGGGTGCTGCGGCGCTTCGCCACAGGGGCGGGGAAGAGGCGCTCGAACTCGTCACGCGAGATCGTTTCCACTTCCAGCAGCCGGTTGGCGATCATATCCAGGGCGTCGCGGTGCTCGCGCAGGATAGAGCGGGCCCGGTCGTAAGCTTCTTCCACCAGCCGCCGCACTTCGCGGTCAATCTGCTCCGCCACAGCTTCCGAGTAGTCGCGCTGCTCGGAGATTTCGCGGCCCAGGAAGATCAACTCTTCCTTCTGCCCGTAGACCATTGGCCCAAGCGTTTCGCTCATGCCCAGGCGGGTCACCATCATGCGGGCGGTTTGGGTAACGCGCTCAATGTCGTTTGATGCGCCAGAGGTGATGTCGTCAAACACCAGCTCTTCGGCAGCGCGCCCGCCCAGCAAGCCCACCAGGTCGGCGAGCATCTTCTTGCGGGGCATCAGGGTACGATCTTCTTCCGGCAGGGCCAGGGTATAGCCGCCCGCCATGCCGCGCGCGATGATCGAAACTTTCTGCACGGGGTCCGATTCGGGGATGCTGTGCATCACCACGGCGTGCCCGGCCTCGTGGTAAGCCACAATACGCTTCTCATCCTGGCTGATCAGGCGGCTCTTGCGCTCAGGTCCAGCGATCACGCGTTCAATAGCTTCTTCCAGTTCTGACTGGCCGATGATCTTCTTGTTACGGCGGGCCGTCAAAATCGCAGCCTCGTTGACCATATTCTCCAGGTCCGCGCCGACAAAGCCGGGGGTGGAGCGGGCCAGCACGCCCAGATCAATCTCGGGGGCCAGCGGCTTGCCCTTCACATGCACTTTGAGGATGGCTTCGCGACCGCGCATATCGGGGCGATCCATCATCACGCGGCGGTCAAAGCGACCGGGGCGCAGCAGGGCGGGGTCCAGAATGTCGGGGCGGTTGGTTGCCGCCATGATGATGATATTGGTATCGGTATCGAACCCGTCCATCTCCACCAGGAGCTGGTTGAGGGTCTGCTCGCGCTCGTCGTGGCTGCCGCCCAGACCGGCGCCGCGCTGGCGGCCTACCGCGTCGATTTCATCGACGAAGACGATGCACGGCGAGTGGCGCTTGGCCTGATCGAACAGGTCGCGCACGCGGCTGGCGCCGACGCCAACGAACATTTCGACAAACTCCGAGCCGGAGATCGAGAAGAACGGCACGCCCGCCTCGCCAGAGACGGCTTTGGCGATCAGCGTCTTACCCGTTCCAGGAGGGCCGACGAGCAGCACACCCTTGGGGATGCGCGCGCCGAGCTGGATGAACTTCTGCGGCTCGCGCAGGAATTCGACCACCTCTTTCAGCTCTTCCTTCGACTCATCCGCGCCCGCCACGTCATCGAACGTCACCGTGGGGTGATCACCGGTGAACATGCGCGCGCGTGACTTACCAAACGACATGGCAGCGTTGTTGCTGCCCTGCGCCTGGCGGAAGATGAAGAAGAACACGGCGCCGAGGATCAAGAACGGCAGCAGGTAGCCCAGTGCCGTAATGATGCCAAGCCACGCGCTCGGTGGCTTGATCTCAAGCTTGATTTTATCCGGCGTAAGTTCCTCTGGCTGCACGCCCAAAGCAATCAACTGGTCTACCAGCGTGGAACTCGTATCAATATTGGAGTCACGCATGGTGCCATTGGCATCATTCATGATGATACGCAGCCGATTCTCATCCTCGATGATACGGCTTACCCGCCCGGCCCGCACTTCAGCGGCTACTTCATTCACAGTCATTGCATCCTGGCTGGCGCCTGACGACGAGAAGTTGTAAACCAGCATAGCAATGATTGCGATGAAGAGGAGCAGGTAGATGACATACGATTGGTTTCGTGAATTCACAAATGCCTCCCTAGTCCAACCATTACCCCACAAGGGGCTCCCCATAAGATTGTATCGTGTGATGACCCGTTACCGGGCGCACAAACGATTCTTGCTCTATTCTATTCCAACACTTTCGAGATAGTGAAAAGCTGGTTCTTCCCGGCAGTGCCAGGCCAAACCGGCTGAATTTCCGAAAAATGCTTTTGGGCAAATTGTTCGAGCAGGCTTGCACTCAGACAACTTCCCCCACGGTCTGTTTCGGCTGCTGTTTGGCAGTGGTTTGTTCCCCATTCCCGATGATCTCATCGCGCAAGGGAATAAACTACATTCTTCTTATAAAAGATTATACCAACCTACCTGTGCGGTTTCTAGCATTTGGATAAAGAATTGAGGAAATCTTATCAAATTCTTATACAGCTTTGGTTGAACGAACTGCTGCTTGCGCCTGCCGCACGTGAGAGCGATCGTGGGTGGTGATAAAGCTGATCAATTCGCGCAGGTGGGTGGGGCCAAAGATGGCATGGCGCGCGGGAAGCTGCCAATCGGCGTCGCTTAGCCCTTCTAGCAATGTGTTGAGGCGTGTTCGCGTCTCAATGAACTGGCGCAAGGCAGTGGGCCCGTCTTCCTCGGAATAGGGCCGCTCGTCGGCCCAGGTGTCCGTATTGATGCCCGGCAGGAAGGGGTTTTCGCCCCGGATTATTTTTTCCATGCGCGGTATGTTCACTTCAGCGTCCACATCGCGCATGTGCGCCAGGATGACGTTCAGGCTCCACTCGTCTGGGGCAGGGCGAGCGTACCATTGGCTGGCATGCAGATCCATGGCAAGCGTATCGAGGGCTGCGGCTGTCGATTTTAGCAGCGCCACCAGCGCGGCTGGCGTGCTGAAATCTTGCTCTAGCTCCGCGGCTTCTATCTTCTCCAGCCAGGCGGGCACGTCTTCCAGCGAACCGGCATCAGAAAGCGGGTGGAAGCCTTCTGGAAGGATGCTGCCAGGAGCCGTCACCCAGTAGACAGGCAGCCCCAGCTTTGCCGCGGGTGTCAGGTCGTCGGGGATGCTGTTACCGATGACAACCGCAGGTTGTTCAGGCCAGCCCAACTGCGCCAGGATCTCAGCGAAGTAGGCCGGGTTCGGTTTGGCGAAGTGGAAGCGCTCGTAGGTGGTGATCAGGCGGAACTTGCTATCGTCTGGGTCCAGCCCTGCCCAGCGTATGCGGTGAAGGATCGCTTTACGCGGGAAGAGCGGGTTTGTCGCCACCACAATGGTATGCCCCGCGCTGGCGGCGCGTTCCACCACTTCTACCGCGCCCGGCATCTGCCCGGTGAGCGATTGCAGGTCGGGGAAAACGGTATCGTAAAAATTCTCTAAGGTACCCCGCAAATCCTCTTTGCTGTGACCGACCGCGGCGTAGAAGGCGCTGTCGAACGCTCGCTCCAGGCTGAGGGCGGCGGTATTGTTGCTAACCATCAGCCCGGTGGCGGTGAGCAGCTCGCGAACCATTTTGTCCGGGGCTACTACAGGCTGCATGTGCTTACCAAGCAGCCTGAGGTAAGCGGGCAGAAAGGTGTCGATGTCATTCTTCAGCAGTGTATCGTCCAGATCAAAGAGCAGGGTAAGGGCCATTAGGGTTTATCCAGGAAAGAGGGGGGCAGCGGGTGGCACTGTCCGCAGCCAATGTGCGGCTCGTTGACAAACTGTTGAGTCTTCTTGCAGTATGCGTTCACTTCCACTTTGCGAATCAGGCCAAGAAATGAGCGCCGAACGCGGCCCTGGAGCTGCATATTCTCACACTCGTTCGCGCGCAAAATTGCGGGAACGGGGCACTTTGCGCACATATCGGGTGTCCAGTTATTCGGTGGTGGAACGTCGCCAATCAGGCGGCATTCTTCCTGTTTGCGTCCGCGAAAATAATTGCCATAGAAGAACTTGCATTCAAATCCCGCAGGCGTTCGCATGGTTGTTCCTGTTCTAGTCGGTTTTTTCGTCTCAGGCACAGGCCAGAAACAAAAATCAATTGTACACTACAAACGGTAAAAACCTGTCCCCATAACGGGGACAGGGATGTTCAGCCAGATTGTCGGAAAAATCGCAGGATCTGGAACGTTACTTACACGCGTGTAACGTAATCGCCGGTACGGGTATCGACGCGGATGGTGTCTCCCAGCTTGACGAAGCTCGGCACATCGACCACTGCCCCGGTTTCGGTCTTCACCTTCTTGGTTACGCCAGTAGCGGTGTCGCCGCGTACGGCAACTTCGGCCTCGGTAACCTTCAGATCAACCGAGGTAGGCAGTTCGATGTCCAACGCCTCGCTGCCGTAGAAGGTCAGCTTCACTTCCATGCCTTCCTTCAGATAGCCAGCATATTCCCCAACCAGCTTAGCGGGAATGGCGGGCTGCTCAAAGGTTACGCCGTCCATGAAGTAGTAATTGTCGCCGTCATTGTACAGGTAGGAGACGTTGTGATAATCCAGGCGGATATCTTGCACGCGCTCACCGGAGTTGAACGTTCGCTCAATCGAAGAGCCGGTGCGGATGTTGCGCATTTTTATCCGGATGATAGCGTTGCCACGGCCTGGTTTGTGGTGCGTGTATTCCAATACGCGCCAAAGTGCGCCATCATACTCAAAAATGACGCCTTTTCGCAAATCATTTACATCGATCATACGTGCTTGCCTCTTTAAAAATTGGTTGATTAATCCAAACGGGTAATATTATAGCTGAGGGAGCTTCCTGTGACAAGACTAACACTCGGGCCAGCCCCAGAGATTGGAGCTGGCCCGATAAAGGTGAGGCAAAAGCCGTCAGGCTGATGAGAGACTATGCGAGCGTAGGCTCGATCAGGCCATAGGAACCATCGCGGCGGCGGTACAGGACGTTGACCGAGTTGGTTGTGGCGTTGAAGAAGACGAAGAAGGTCTCATGCCCAAGCTGGCTCATCTGCTCCATAGCTTCGTTCTCATCCATGGGTGTGAGGGCGAAGGTCTTGCGGCGGGCGACCACGGGAGCCTCTTCGGTTTCCTCGGCCGGTTCGATGGCCGATTCCACAGCTGCCAGAACCTGCCCTACCGGCTCGCCGTCTCCACGACCACGGGCGCGGCGGCCCTTAAGACGTTCGATCTTGCGCTGCATCTTCTCCACGGCCATATCCACAGCCGCGAAGATATCGTCTGAGCGTTCTTCTGTGCGGAGGATGTAGCCGCGCCCGCGAATGGTGATCTGCGCAACTTGCCGGTCGGCCGGGTTGCGAGCCGATTTCTGGTAATCCAGGTCGATGCGCGTCTCTTCAATATCATTTAGGTACCGATCTAACTTCGAGATCTTCTTTGTGACATAATCATTGATCCGTTCGGTGACTTCCATATTTTTGGGGAAGATCGCGACCTCGAGAGCCATTTTTTTCCTCCATTCAAATAGAATTATGAGGCTGGTCCTCTGCTTCTGGTTTCAACACCGCTCGCGCGAGTGTCATTCCATAGACAGCAGATGCGCCAGATGCAATCAGCGCCTGCGCGCAGGCGTTGATGGTTGACCCCGTTGTGGTGACATCATCGATGAGCAGCACAACGTTACCTCGAATAAGCTCTGGTGTGGCGGTAAATGCCCCGGCCACGTTCTGCGCCCGTTCGCGAGCGGAAAGGCCCACCTGAGAGCGGGTCTCTTTCGTGCGGCGAAGGATGTTCGGGCGGTAAGGCTTTTGAATCGCATAGGCGAGTGGCCTTGCCAGTAAGCTTGATTGGTTATAGCCTCGCTCCCGTATCCTCGCGGTACTTAGCGGGATGGGTGCGATGCAATCAACATTCCATTTGAATTGATTATATAACTCGATCAGGTGTTTGGAAAGTACCTCACCCAATCCAATATCGTTTTGGTACTTCAGGTGGTGAATGGCTTGCCGCAGCGGGCCACTATATTCCGCAGCAGAGCGGATCATCTGATAGTGGGGCGGCTCGGCGCGGCAGCCAGGGCAGGGGGTGGGTTCTGCTTGCGGCTCTCCACATACCGGGCATATGGCATGCCCCAGCAAAACGAGATGGCTCTGGCAGTCAGTGCACCAGCGCTCCCCGGTTTTCTGGCATCCACCGCAGTTCGGCGGAAAGACCCAATCCAGGGCGCTCCATAAAGCACTGTACAGCATATGGGCAGGGCGTGCCGTGCCTGCCAACCTCATAAGCGTGCTCCCCTGTGCAAAGGTTTGTCGTGCTTCTTTCTGGTTTTCATCCGCTGCCTGTTCACTTCAGCGGTTCTGCCTTATTGTGAAACTTCGTATCCTTATTGCCAAGCTGGAGATCCGAACCTGTGCAAGGATACGAAGTTTCGAGAGCAGTGTGAGCTGCTCAAAAGGTTGATGGGGTTAGAACATATCCGCGAGCACCGAGTTCATCATGCGCAGCGCGGCAGGGGTCATCAGGGTAATCATTAGAGAAGGGAAGATAAGCAGTGCCATTGGGATCAGCATTTTTACCGGGGCCTTGTGCGCTTCTTCTTCCGCACGCTGGCGGCGTTTGACGCGCATCTGGTCCGACTGGATGCGCAGCACTTTTGCCATGCTAACACCCAACTGTTCCGACTGGATCACCGCTGCTACAAAGCTGGTCATCTCGGGCAGGCCAATGCGGTCAGCCATATCACGCAGCGCTTCGCGGCGAACTTTGCCCAGCGCGATCTCTTGAATGACGCGGGAGAAGGCGTTGGAAAGCTCGCTCTGCCACTTTTCGGCCACTTTGGCCATGGCAGCGTCGAAACCCAGACCGGCTTCCACGCAGATCGTTAGAAGATCGAGCGCGTCAGGCATGGCCTTGCGCACTTCTTTCTGGCGGCGCCCAATGATGCTCTTAACCCACAAATTCGGCATGTAGAAGCCGATGATAAAGCCGCCAACGCTAAACAGAATCCGCTGGCCCACGGTGAAGGTTGAGCCGCCAATGGAAAACACCAGGATCAGCACGCCGCCTATCAGGCCCGCTATAATGAACTGAAGCGCCAGGAACATGGTTGGATCTAGTTTGGCAGGGTTGCCAGCCAGCTCCAGGTTGCGGGCAATGGAGATCATGGCGTTCTGCGGCGTAAAACGGATGGCAATCTCGCCCAGCTTTCTTGCAACTGGGAAGACAATACGTTCGGTGAATGGGCGAGATAGCTCGATCTTCTCCAGATCAATCTGCTCGCCGCGCTGGTTGAACTCATCCAGGCGCGCCTGAAGCTCTCGGTCATCGGAACTGCCTGGGTTGCGGACGCCAATGAACACCAGCGCAACCGCGGCAACGAGGATGACCACACCGACAATAATGAGGGGAAGGAAATTAAGTTCCATTTTCGCTCCTCTTTCTATTACACTTCGATGTCGCCGATCTTGTTCATGGCGGCATAACCGCTCATGATCAACATTCCGGCGCACACCAGTGCCAGATAACCGCAGGGGATCATACCCATATTATTATCAGGATTGAAGAATTCCATCATATACGAGCGGTTGAGCACGTACAGGATGCCCATCACGAACAGGGGCATCATCGAGAGGAACCGGCCAGAGTACATTACCTGCGTGGTCAGAACGCGGATCTCGCCTTTGATGCGGACACGCTCGCGAATGGTGTAGGAGATGGTGTCGAGAATTTCCGCCAGGTTACCACCAACCTCGCGCTGAACGTTGATAGCAGTAACTACCAGGTCAAGGTCTTCCGAGGGGATGCGGCGTAGCAGATTCTCCAGCGCTTGCTGCATGGATACACCCAATTGCATTTCTTGCACTACGCGTCGGAACTCATCGCAGATGGGCGGGGGCAGTTCTTTGCTCACTGCTTCCATCGCTTGCATGGTGGAGTAACCGGCCCGCAAACCGTTCACCATCAAGTTTAGCATATCGCCAAGCTGCTCGTTGAAGCGGATCAGGCGCTTTCCCTGCTGGCCTTTGACATACATGCGCGGCAGCATCAATCCGATACCGGCGCCAATGATGCCTGGAATGAGCCCAGTGAGCCTCATGCTGTGCCCTGATATATACCAAGCCACAAAACCAACGCCAAAGGCAGCGATCACCATTGTGGCGATGTATTCCCCCGGTTTTAGCTTCAAGTCGGCGCGGGCTAGTTCGCGGCCAATCGATTCACCAAAAGAGGACTTGGTAACACGGTCGTTCACCCAGTCAGAGACAGGAGAGGAAGCTTGCCGGCGATCCTTTACCTCCTCCCGCTCGCCTTCTACGTAGCGATCCAGGCGCTCTTCTACCATCGATTTGTCGCTGCGTAGAGAAACAACAAGGCCAATGATTAGAACGATGAAGGCCAGGCCACCGCCGCCTATGAGTATTAAGGTCGTTAGGTCCATGGCTAATCCTTTCTTTCAACAACCGGAAGGGTTGGCAAACCTCCGGGCTAGAATCTCCGGCGCTCCCCAATACCGAAAATGGTGGCGGGCAGGTGGATACCGGACGCCTCAATCTTTTCCATAAACCTCGGGCGCAGGCCGGTGGGGCGCAGCTTGCCGACGATTTTGCCGTTGTCATATCCCATCTGCTCGAAAACGAACAGGTCGGTGGTGGTGATTACATCGCCTTCCATGCCGGATACCTCGGTGATGTTGGTGACTTTACGCGTACCATCACGCATGCGCTCCTGATGCACCACCAAGTCCACCGCGGAGGAGATCTGCTCACGGATGGCGCGTACGGGCAGTTCCATGCCGGCCATCAGAGTCATCGTTTCCAGACGGGACAGCGTATCACGCGGGCTGTTGGAGTGCGCGGTGGTCATTGAGCCATCGTGACCGGTGTTCATGGCCTGTAGCATGTCCAGCGCTTCGTCGCCGCGGCATTCCCCGACCACAATCCGGTCGGGGCGCATGCGCAGGGAATTGATCACCAGATCACGGATGGTGATCTGGCCTTTGCCTTCGATGTTGGCTGGGCGCGACTCGAGCGTGACGACGTGTTCCTGCCGGAGCTGAAGTTCCGCTGCGTTTTCAATGGTCAGAATGCGCTCATCAGAGGGAATGAAACCCGAGAGAATGTTCAGCAGGGTGGTTTTCCCAGAGCCGGTACCGCCCGATACCACAATGTTCAATCGGGAAATTACGCAGGCCTTCAAGAAGTCGACCGATTCTTGCGAAATGGAACCGAACTGGATGAGCTGTTCAACGGTGATCGGCTTTTTGGAGAATTTACGGATCGTGAGGATGGGACCAACCAAAGAGATGGGCGGAATAACAGCATTGACGCGGGAACCATCACTGAGGCGGGCATCTACATACGGGCTTGATTCGTCGATTCGGCGGCCCAGAGGCGACACAATGCGCTCGATGATGCGCATTACGTGTTCGTTGCTCTCAAACGTAATCGGCGCGCGAAAGATTCTCCCTCCGCGTTCCACGTAGATGTTCTTAGCGCCGTTCACCATAATTTCTGTAATGGATTCGTCATCCAGCAGAAGCTGGAGCGGCCCAAGGCCGAGAATTTCCGCCGCGATCTGCTCGTACATACGCGCGCGCTCGGGGCGGGAGAGCACAATGTTCTCTTCCGCGAGAATCTGCTCAAACAGCTCCTGAATGGTCTTGCGCACTTCCATTACCTTGGACGGGTCTGTGGAAGGGTCTAACCCAGAGAGCAGTTTGTTCTGCACGCGGGTCTTCAGATCGTGATACGTTTCTTGCGCAGAAGGGATGTTCGGCGCAGATACCCGGCGGGGCGGCACATTCGGGTTGCCCGACCCCAGGTTGCCTGTACCTGAACCAGATGAGGACGAACCTCCACTATTGGGATTACCGCCCTGAATTCTCTTTAAGATTGACATACCATCCTCGCTTCCTCGTGTCAACCGTACATTGCGTGCTAACCGAATATGCTGTGGTTAGTGGACAGCGTTTTAAACTTGCGCGTACGCCTCTTGCTCTATTTTGGCGAACCGGGCGCGCAGTGTTTCGGCGAGCTGTGAAATGCTCCTGCCCACCGGCTGGGTCTTGTTGCTGTCCAGCATAAAGGGGTTACCCCGGTTTACAGAATTTCCAACAACTTTATCGTCAAATGGGATCACCGACAAGATTTCCTGTCGCAGGCTGGCGCCTACGCGATCGGGCATGATGGAAATCCGTTTGTCGAACTTGTTCATAATAAAGAAAATGCGATCGCGCTTTATCCCTGTTGCATCAGACAGTGAGAGGAAAAGATTCGCATTTTTGATGGAGGGGATATCCTGCGTGGTGATGAGGAGAATCTGGTCCGCTGCATCTAAACCGGCCTGAACCGCCTCGGTGAGATCCGAAGTGGTATCGACAATGATGTACTGGTAAATGCGCCGGAGGTACGCCAGCAGCTTCGAGACCTGCTCACCGGTAACCTCTTCGGCCATTTCAGGCCGGGGCGGGGCAGCCAGCAGATCGACGCCAGACGAGCGGTGGGTCACCATCACCTCGCTGATGATGTCGGTGTCCAATTCGTCGACGCGGGGAGTAAGATCCAGAATGGTGTTTTTCCCCTGTTCGTTGAGGAAGACGGCTACGTCACCAAAGCGCAGGTTGGCATCTACCAGGGCCACTTTTGTGTTCTCGTCGGTGCGCAGGGCAATGGCCAGGTTGATGGCGATTGTCGTGCGCCCGGTGCCGCCCTTGGGGCTGTACACCACAACGATTTTTCCCTGCGGAGCAGATGTTCCGCCGGACATCATCTTCGCCCCATCCATTTGGTTGGTGGGGAATGCTTGAACGGCTTTGCGGCGTTCATCCTGCGCCAAAACGCCCGCCCGTTTGACGGCATCCGTTAGCTCGTCAATCATGGGGGGCTTGGTGAGGAAGTCGCGCGCGCCAGCTAGCATGGCCTTGCGCATGTAACTTGGGTCACTCTGGACGGAGAGGATGATCACCTGGATGTATGGAGACTTTTTCTTGATCTCCTGTGTCGCGGTGATGCCATCCATGTCTGGCATGTTGATATCCATTATGATGACATCGGGCTTGGCTTGCTGTGAAAGCTGCAGTGCTTCTTTGCCTGTACGCGCCATGCCAACAACATCGAGATTGTTGTCGAATTGAAGCATACGCCGGATGTTCTCGCGGGTTTCACCAACATCATCTACGATAACAACACGGATCTTTTCTTGATTTGTCATACCATCTCCGTCGGAAATTGATTTACCCGTGCTTGCCTGGCCGGAGGAATGAAGCTGATGTTTCCCGGACTGCGCAAACGATCCTGGAAGGGTATCAATAAAGAACCGGCAAGCGCGGCGCGCCACCGATAAGCGGGTGCGAGTTGATAAGCGTAGGGAACCCTCCTGCGTTTGCGAATGCTCGCGCAGGAGGGTTCAAAACGGTTGAACTAGTTAAGCGGGATGGGCGTGGGGACCGGATCGGGGAACACCGGCACAAATTCGGGGAACGCATCGATGCGCTTGTTGGTGCCGTAGGGCAGCTTGGCCGGGTTGGGGATGCGGTATTGATCCATGAGGAACTGGAGCGTGACCGCTTCGGTTTCCAGGCGCGAGCTGTCGCCGGCCGAGCGCATCACCATGTTGATGCTGGCGCCGGAGAGCAACAGATAATTGATGGTGACGGCGTCCTGCGGAGTGACGACCAGCGTCACAACATGCGGGCTGCCGGCCTCAACCGGGGCTGCGGCTTCTTCTTCCATCATAGGATCTGGCGTTGCCTCGGCAGCCTGGGCTAGCTCTTCGGTTCCCTGTCCGAAGAACCCCATCTGAAGGATGACAACATCCTGCAGTAAGGTCTGGCTGATCAGGCGCGGGCGAGATTCTTCGGATTGGATGACCCACACAGGGGTATTCGCCGAAGGTTCGATCTCGATGCGGCCCATGTACGAATAAGCGCCTTCGATAGGGCCGGGATCGAACTTATCACCACTGGAAATATAGGCCGAAATGTTCGTCACGTTTTCATCGACCGGGCCAGGGGCGACCAGCAAGCCGGTGCGGTTGGGCAGCTTTGTTTGCCAGTTGGTATCGAGGTCGACGAAGAGCAGCGAGACGATCAAGTTGACGTGGTCACCCTTCTGGAGGCCGTACGAAACCGAGGACAGCTTGCTGACGGGGATGGAGACAGCGACCATGCCCTGCGGTATTTCGAAGGAAGGGATCCCGGCGGAAGCGCCGCGACCAACGACCATGCTGCGTTCCAAGGGCGTGGCAGGTTTCAGGTCTGCAATAGCCCGTGAAGCAAACAGCTCCGTTCGGTCTTCTTCGTGGAACATATCTTCCGAGTCGTCTAAGCGATCGATCTCCTGAAGAATGACACGCTCGGCGCTGATGTATTCGCCGCGCTTGATATCCTGGCTGACAACGTAGATGCCGACCTTTTCAGGCTCGGGGGTGGGAACGGCGGCTTCGGGGTTATTCGTATCGATAACACCACCAGTGGGTGTCTGACTTCCACCACCGCCCAAGAACGGCAGCATACCCATTTGTGCAACAGCAAAGAGCAAAACTACAAGCAGGATCAGGATCAGGGCAAAATAAATAAATGCCCGTCCGCGGCGGCGTCCTGTAGCCATATATGCCTCCTGAAAGAGAAAAGATGAAAATCCAGTGATTGAATTATACGCCAAAGCTTGCAGTACAGTTGCAAACAAATACGAACAAATTTGTAAAGTAATCGTAAAAATGCTCTAAAAAATACACAATTTCATCCAATATTCTAACACTTTGGTTAGAAAATAGATAAGCCGTCCAAACTGCAGATTGGACGGCCTCATGATTTTGATATAGATCTGCGAATGCGATGTCGATCTTAGAACCTATCCGAAAATTGTTTTGTGTTTGTTGTTTGGTGGCGTAGCCACCCAAACAACAAACACAAGCAATATTTTTGGATAGATACTTAGATCGATTTCATGATGTTCGAGAAGATATTGCCAATGGCGGGTCCGAGCAGAGCCAAAATAACGATTACGACGACGGCCACCAAAACGAGGATGAGCGCGTACTCGACCAAACCTTGACCTTTTTCTTTCGGAGCGAATAACATGTTTTCACCTCCCTTCATCGCTGAGATCTGTGAGGTTCTAAGAACCTGAACTCATTATAGCGCGGGGTCCTAATTTTTCAATTACTGCTAGCTTGCAAGAGCCTTACAGCAAAATAACTTGCGTATTGCCGCGCCACAACCCCCATGGTTCCAGATCCTCTCCCATAATTCGCTTGTACCATCTTGCCTGGAAAGCTGTATTCATTATACTGAGTGTCGGAAAAATATCAATGAATATGATCTAAATCATTCACAGTTTTTTGCCCAGATTCGGGCTATCTTTGCACTACTTTTGCAACTATTTCTCTAGATCCTCCGTATATTGTTTGAAGGTCTATTTCGGGCTATAATAACCGAGGACAGCATCTGAATCATCGACCATCATTGGGTGGATATAAGGAGATAAAATGAGCGATATTCTGGGCCGAATCCGTGAGGATCAGGACGTTTTTGGCAAGTTGCTCGCAAAACTTCCCGGGTTCAACGGCTATTTTGATCGGGAACAGCGCCGTGCAGCCGATAAGCTGTTGCGTGAAGGCGTTGCCCAACGCTACGAAGAACAGTGGCGGCGCATTTCTAGCCTGCAGCGCGAGCTGATTAGCCAGGGCGGGCTGGCGTATATCGACGATTTGGAAGGCGCTGCGATCAAGTTGCGCCAGTTTGTTGACCGGGTGCGCACTGCTTCTTATGGCTACGCCGGGTTCTTTGATGCGGTCAAGATCCGCTCGGAGGAGTTGGAACAGCTCTACCAGTACGACCTCTGGCTGCTCAGCCTGGTCGATGCGATCGCCCGCGCTGTAGATAACGTGGAATCCTCAATGGGCACCGATGGTCTGCCCGCGGCAATCCGCCACCTCACCACACTGTCGCAGGAAAGCGTCGAAGCATACAATAAGCGCGCCGAAGCGATTACCGGCACCAATCAACAGCAGCAGTAACGAAAGGGAGCAGTCCGATGGCTAGAGTATTTGACGTAGTCGAATATCCAAGCGAGATGCTGGATGAGATCGTCCACCGTTTCCCTGAGTCGGGGCCGGCGGATTTACGAATTGGCTCGCAGGTGATCGTGCGGGAATCGCAGCGCGCGGTCTTCTTCCGCGATGGACGTGCCCTCGACGTGTTCGGCCCCGGCCGCCACACCATCACCACGGCCAACATTCCGGTGCTGATCGACTTTGTGGGTAAGCTGTTCAACGACCGTACGCCCTTCACCGCTGAGGTCTTCTTTGTTTCGATGCGCGAGTTCGCCGACCGCAAGTGGGGCACCCCGCAGCCCATCATCGTCCGCAACCCGGGCATGGGCCTGGGCGTGGCGCTGCTGCAGGGTTTCGGCTCTTACAGCTTCCAGGTCGCCGACCCGCAGCAGTTTGTAACGCAGATTGTTGGCGCGCAGGGCATCTTCCGCACCTCCGATATTGAAAACCGCCTGCGCACCATGCTGCTTTCAAAGCTGCAGGATCTGCTGGGTGAGACCACTGCCCGCGCCAGCGTCGTTGAGCTGATTGGCCTAACTGAAGAGCTGGGCGCTGGCGTACGCGCCAAGACCCAGGATGACTTCGCAGCCCTCGGCCTGGTGCTCAAGTCGTTCTACATCGCCAACCTCAAGCCTTATGAGAAATCGGCGGAAGAGCTGCGCGCAATGGGTATGCTCGATATGCAGACCTATACCCAGCTCCAGGCGGCAGATGCGATGCGCGATGCTGCCCAGAACCCCAGCGGCGGCGCCGGCCTTACGGCTGGCATCGGCGCGGGCATGGGGATCGGCAACGTGCTGGCCAACTCACTGCAGAATGTGGGCCAGTCCGGGCAGTCGAGCCAGGGTGGGTCACCTGGCGGCAGCCCTGCTCCGTCCGGCGGCATGCCCGATGTCATGACCCCCGCGGAAGCGGCCAACGTCTTGCGCGTTTCTGAAGAAGACGTCGTGGCGGCGATCCAGGCGGGTGATTTGAAGGCGCGCAAGATTGGCGCAGCCTACCGAATCAGCCGCGAGGCGCTCGAGGCCTTCCTGAAGAGCTAAAGCATCGCGTAACGATTCTAACGAAGAATCAAAGTAGAAAGTCAAGGCGGAACCGGCTGTCGAAAGCGGTTCCGCCTTTTGATTTCGCGGACCCTTTCGGAGAGGTTAGGGCGTTCTGTGTGGAATTTGTTGCGCAATTCCGCACGGAAACCCGCTGAGAATGAGCAGCAAAAATCTCGCCAGGCACGCACCGGTGTATGATAAAGGTGGTCGGAAACAAAAAGCAGTGATTTTTCGTTCCAGGAGGTGATTGATGATAACGTTCCTTGCTTTGCGGGAATCGCAAACCCCAGATGCATTCCCAGAGGGGCCCCTGCAGGCACTGTGGTACGACCTGCACGGCGACTGGGACACTGCGCACCGTATTGTGCAGGTTCTGGAAGATCACGATGCAATGTGGGTGCATGCATACCTGCACCGGAAAGAGCCGGATATTAACAACGCAAAATATTGGTACCGGCGCTGTGCGGAGCCTTACCCGGGCGAGATAAGCAGCGAAGCCGAGGCGGATATGATTGTCAAGGCGATTGCCGGGCGCGGAAACCCGGCTGCATAATCCCCACCAGGCGAGTGCAGTTCTGTTTGGGAAAGTTTTGGGGTGGCTGCATGCGAAGGCAGCCACCCCAAAACGAAAATACACCTCCGCCAAACGGGTGACCGCACAATCATCAGGCGGGTTAGAAACTTTTATGCTAATATTTAGATATGAACCGATTCGCTAGATGTTTCTTGCCCACGAAGGAACTGGCAGCGGACCGGCATAATCTATGGAACGGGGAAACTTATGAAGCTACACGAGTACCAGTCCAAGCAAATATTCTCCAAATATCGCGTCCCCATCCCGCGCGGTCGCGTGGCGGGGACGGCAGATGAAGCCCGGCAGATCGCGGAAGAACTGGGTGGGCGCGTAGTCATCAAATCGCAAGTGCTGGTTGGCGGTCGCGGTAAGGCTGGCGGCGTCCGGCTGGCGAAGACACCGAAAGAGGCCGGTGAGGCGGCTGCGGCCATCCTCGGCATGGAAATCAAAGGCCTGCCGGTGCGCAAGGTTCTGGTGGATGAAGCCGTTGGAATCATGAAAGAGATCTATCTGGCCATCACCAACGACCGGGCTTCTCGCCGACCGGTGATGATGGCTTCCGCTGCGGGTGGGGTGGATATTGAGGAAGTGGCCGCCCAAACCCCTGAGAAAATTATCAAGTTATATATAGACCCACTGATGGGGCTGCGTGATTACCAGGCGCGCGACATTGCCGTGAGCATTGACCTGCCGCGCGAGCACTGGCGTGCTTTTGGTGAAATTGCGAGCGGGCTGTGGAAGTCGTACCACGAAACGGATGCCACACTGGCGGAGATTAATCCCCTGGTGATCACTGCCGACAACCGTTTGCTGGCGCTGGATGGCAAAATGATCATCGATGACAATGCCCTTTTCCGCCACGGCGACTTGAACGAAATGCGCGATTTGGCCGCGGAAGATCCGGCGGAGGTAGAGGCGCGCAAGTATGGCCTCTCCTACATTAACTTGGATGGTAGCGTTGGCTGCATGGTGAACGGCGCGGGGCTGGCAATGGCGACGATGGATATCATCAAGCTGTGCGGCGGCGAACCGGCGAACTTTCTGGATATTGGCGGCGGCGCGAGCGCGGAGAAAGTTGCCGCGGCGTTGCGCATCATCCTCTCCGATCCAAAGGTAAAGGCCGTGCTGTTTAACATCTTTGGCGGCATTACCCGCGGCGATGAAGTTGCTAAGGGCGTGCTGGCTGCCTTGCAAGAGGTGAATACCAACGTGCCCATGGTGGCGCGCCTGGTAGGCACCAATGCCGATGAAGGCCTGCGACTGCTGGCCGAAGCAAAAATGGTGACGGCCGAAAGCCTGGTAGACGCGGCCCAGAAGGCTGTGCAGATTGCGAAGGGGGCTTGATATGAGCATCTTCATTGATAAAAATTCTCGCCTGCTGATCCAGGGCATCACCGGGCACGAAGGCTTGTTCCACACGCAGCAGATGGTGGCGTATGGCACCAACGTCGTTGCCGGCGTAACACCTGGCAAGGGCGGCGAATGGGTGATGGACGGCAAAATCCCTGTGTTCGATACAGTAAAGACCGCCGCCGAAACCACCGGTGCCAACACCAGTGTTATTTTTGTGCCGGCGCGCTTTGCCCCAGATGCCATGCTGGAGGCAGCCGATGCAGGGATCCCGCTGATCATCTGTATTACCGAGGGTATCCCGGTGCAGGATATGATGCGCGTGCGCAGCTATCTGGATCAAAAGGATGTGCGCCTGATCGGCCCCAACTGCCCAGGCGTGCTGACCCCCGGCGAAGCGAAAGCCGGCATTATTCCCAACAACATCGCTATCCCCGGCGACGTGGGTATTGTCTCGCGTTCGGGCACGCTAACCTACGAAGTGCTCTATGCGCTGAAGATGCGCGGCATGGGCGCGAGCACCTGCGTGGGCATTGGCGGCGACCCGGTGAACGGCACCAACTTCATCGATGTGCTGGAGATGTTTGAAGCCGACCCGCACACAGACCGCGTGGTGATGATTGGTGAGATCGGCGGAACGGACGAGGAAAAGGCCGCGGACTTCATCGCTCGCCACATGACCAAGCCGGTGGCAGGCTTCATCGCCGGGCAGACGGCCCCCCCTGGCAAGCGCATGGGCCACGCTGGCGCGATCATCGAAGGCGGGGCTGGCACCGCTGCCGATAAGATCAAGGCGATGGAAGCCGCGGGCGTGCGCATGGCCCGCCACCCCGAAGAGATCGCTGACCTGCTGGCAACTTAGCATTTTGTTTTAACGCAACCCAAGTTGCTACCCAAGGGCGTTGATGGAGGAAGCGAGGACAAACAGCCCCACTTTCAACTCAAAGCCCTGAGCAGTGACAGAATGAATGTGTTTTGGCAACAAGCGCTCAATCATGCTGCCAGCCGT
>JAEYTI010000196.1 GCA_023434145.1 Chloroflexota bacterium
GGGTGCGCCGGGGCAAAAAATTTGTTTCCCCCACTCCCCCACCCCAACAAACTGAAACACACCCTTGAAATGGGAAGTCATGCAACATTCTTAAAGAACATCAGTAATACGAGCCTGGCTAATTGGATACAGGATTTATTCAATCAGGGATGTTTGGTAATGGGTGAATGGTGCTCAAATTATGCCACGGAAGACTGAATGATTTTTTTATTAATCTGCATGGGCGAGACGATCAGTCCCACTCCTAGTATGATCAAGTTGATTACGGGGAAATAGGGAGGGATCAACAAGAAAAGCCAGGCGACAATTTTTGTCCAGCCCTTTTTCTGCATTAAAAATAGAACAGTGGGAAGCAGTGGAAAAAGCGAATAGAACCAAGTAATCGGTAGGAGCGCCACAGACAAAAATGTAATGATGTGCCACAGCGTTGGGGTAATCTCAAGCTCGTTATGATACTCGCTCTTGTTCCATAGGAAGATAAGCGCAAGAAAGGTCAACACGAAAAGGATACCAAACCAGTCCGCGATCTCATAAGCTCTGAACAGAAGAGAGGAATTATCCGCTCGAAGCGTATTCTCAACCAGGGATGTTTTATTGGATTGGATCATCTGTTGGATTACGTTTGGAGAGATGAGGAAAACTGCCACCAATGTGCTGATCCATACAAGCCCAAAACCGAGGAAGGCTGACCACTTCCTACGTAGGAAAAAAATCGCCATGAAAATTGCCGGGAGATATTTGGTTAACGAGGCCAGGGCAATAAACATCCCGGCTGCTAATGGGTTCCGGTTTCGGTAGTGGTACGCACAGGCACATCCTAACAACCAAAACGGGGTAAGCTGACCGATTGATCCGGCGGTCGGCATCCAAAGGATTGATGCAATTGTGACACAAACCGCTGTTGACCAGGAATGGCCAAACAGCTTGATACTGACCATAGTCGCTGCCAGCATGCACCACGCCCAGATGGAAACCGCCACCTTTAGGGGAAGAAAGGCGAGGGGCGCGGTCAGTAAAAAGGCCGTCGGAGGATGCGTAGTAATTAAACCCTCCGATGAGCCAATAATGGAACCATCGATCGGCGTGTATGGATCCTTATGCTGTACCATTCGCTGGAAACCTACAAAATCCTGTCCGATCTCCGCGCTAATTTCACCGCGAAGGATCGAAACTGCCGCAAATGGTGAGAAGGGATAGCTCCACGTGATCCAGTGGCCTGGTGCAAACAGGAGGAAGATCAAAAATAACGGAAGAAGAATCAGTTTTGTAGGATAAGCTGTTTTAAGAGTTTTTTGTTTCAGCATAACAGGTACTTGTCTCTTTTATCATTGCTGGGTGGGTATTGGAATCCGCGCCCTGCTGTAGGATCTGCAATGATGATATTTAGAACCTATCCCAATAATGTTTTGTGTTTGTAGGGCGAGACGTAGTCTCGCACTACAAAATGACTATTCTGGGGATAGAATCTTAGAAATAACAAAGGGAAGAACCGGTAGAATTATAATGGGTTGTTTCCTCCAGTGTATAACTTCAAGGTGTTTCATATAAGAAAAGCTGCACGCCATAATACTCTCGCTTTCGGATTAATTTCATTTTTGTTTCGATCGTTTGCGGGATGAATCCCTTTGGATCGGTATAAGCATTGTGGCTGTAAACCAGCCAGACCCGTTCCCGCCCGTTCAACAAGGAAATTAACCCGGGTATGTCGTTTTCGGTCATCTTTGGTTCGAGGATGCCGCTGGCGAACATATCCTCGGGGACGCCGTGTTTTTCTACCCGGATGGCGTACAGATCTTCATACGTTCTGAAGTAATAGTCGAACGGGATTTGCACCCAGCCGGCGTTGAAAAGGATCAAATCGCCTTCTTCCACAAAGTTTGCGACATAGCCAGCCGGATTAAACCAATCCTCTTTTCGCGCGAACCTGTAATAGTCGGCAGTAGAGGAAAAGTTGTTTGTTATCAAAATTCCCACAACCAGCAGAATAAGAAAGCGGTATCTGAATTGAGCGATGCCGGCCGCCAGTACCAGCAGTACAGGAAGCGTGACCCAGAGCAGGGTTCGTTCAAGAAAAATTGGCCGCCAGATGCTCACGATCAGCTCTCCCAAAATCGGTATGGCGAACAGGGCGGCCAGGAACAAGAGCTGTGAAATTTTTCTTCGGAAATACACCAGCCCTAAACCAAGCACCACTGCATACAGGATCCACATAATCCAAATCTGGCTGGCAAAACCGGGCGTTTGCTCATTTAGAAAAGCGCGAAGTGTCTGGAGAACAGTGGTCCAATCTGGTTTCGGCACCCAAAACTCTTGATACACTCTGCTGGCTTGCTGGATGAAAGCAATTAACCACGGGCTCCATAGGATGAAGATGCCGAGCTGAGCCTTAAGCCAGTTCCCAAGAGAGGGGGATTGGAAGGCAAGTGGTGCCTCAGATCGCATTGACCGTTGAAAGGCGGATAGACCAAGAACGAAGATGTTGATCGCGACAAGGAAAAGGACAGCCGTATTATGCGTGAGTAAGGTTGCAGCCGAGAAAACGATGAGCGCAACCCATGCCAGATCTGTCTCAATAGTTTTAATTGTCGACCAGCGAAGGCGCGCTATCCAGGCCCGCAATCCGGTTGTTTGGTGGGCATCGTCGATATAGCTGAATTCTTCGCTCGTGGTCGGTTTTTCTGGCTTGCCTGTACGCCAGGATTTCCAATATTCTCGAAATTGGGCGCCGATGGGCCGGTTAGAGCGCGAATCTGTAAGCAGCCTGACCAGCGCATATATTGCAACAGCGACATTAAACGTCAGTAAGGTGTACATGCGCGTTTCTTGAGCGTAGCGGATATTAAAAGGCGAGAAAGCCAGCAACGCCGCCGCTACCAACCCAACCGCCACACCCGATATGCGTTTGCCAATCAGGTAAATCATCGGGATTGTGGCTGCGCCGAACAGTACAGAAAGCAGCCGGACCGAATAGGATGTATCTCCATAGCGGTTTATCCAGGAATGGAGCAGGAGATAGTAAAGGGGTGGGTGCTGGTCGATCTGGACGATCCACCGCAGCATATCACCAACACCGTGGCTGGCCAGCCATACGCTGAACGATTCGTCCAACCACATTCCTTTATTGTCGAGCAGGTAAACCCGTAACCCAACGCCAATCAACGTTGTGAAAATAACCAGCCAGGGCGCGAAGCCTTCAAAATCGTATTCGTCGTTCATTATCCCTCTGAAGTTGGCAGGTTGTTATGCAGCCGCAGGCAATGATCTGATCCCAGGCCAATCGGTTTATGAGGAACCCACAAAACATCCAAAACCCGCCGAGTCTGTGCAGATAGCATCATTTTACAACGAATAATGATCGATTTCACAAATCGGGCAATTCGGTCTCTACCCTCTCTCACGATTTGATAAAGTGCGCTGAAAGCAAAACAGCCGCGCGGTACGGCTGTTTCTTTGTTGTGTCCAAATGTACGCTTTACCGTTCGATTAAGAATCGGTTGGTAGTTCGAGTTCGTTTTCTGGGCGTGTCTTCTTTACCGGTAACCAGAGTTCTACTTCAGTGAGCGCTTTGCAGCAGGGTGGAACCGCGCCGAAAGAAGCAATCTCCAATGGGAAAGCCGGCTTGAGACCCGCTTTAGGCAGCCAGGTATGATACAGGTAGGTCCAGGTCAGCGGCAGATCAGCAAGGGGAGCCAGGTGGTTGACACTTATATATTCTGCTGCGGGAAGGACGCGGGAGGCGAACACCGGCTCAACAGTTTCCTGGTGCTTTGTTTCAAAGCCGGCGAAGTAGAAAATTGAATCCTCCTGCGCTTCAACGTGACTGGTGACCCCATAAAAGGTGTGATCTTGCCTCTCCGGCTTGCAGGAAAAGAAGTTCCCCAGAACGCGCCAAACCTGATCACCCGCCTCGGGTTGATTCTTGAGGGAGGTCATTAGCCCAGTTATGTTGCGCTGATGACAAACGGTTAAATTCGGGCTCTGAAAGCTGGGATGATTGATGTGGTTCAGGTAAGCATAGGTGAAAGCAGGAATCAGGACATGGGGCGGTAGGATTCTCCGCTCACGCCATTGAACAGGTTGCAACCCGAACATCCGTTTAAAAGTTCGCGAAAAAGACTCATGGTTGTTGAACTGGTAATCGAGCGCGATTTCCACCACGCGGCTGTCGCTGGAAACCAGCTTGCGGGCTGCCTCAGCCATTCGGCGGCGCATCAGGTAACCGTAAGGGGTATGCCTGGTCACGCGGTTGAATGTGCGAATGAAATGATAAAGTGAAAAACCGGCCGCACTGGCCATATCTGCGACCGTTACATCCTCACACAAGTGCGCTTCGATAAATTCAATTGCCCGATAGATGGGTTCCAGGTCACGCATAACGATTCTAGCACGCGGCGCGTACCGGCAGGTATACATCAAGGACGGACTCGCTAATCCGGTCCAGGCCTTTAAAGCGCTCATCGTAATATTGGAATGAAAACGAATGGATGCGCTCAAGGCCGGCTTCGCTAAGCCATCGGTCAATTGTATTTTCCCAGTCGGATAAAATTTCTTCGCCTTTCAGCGTAAAGACAGCATATTTTGTTGCGGGCAGTACCTTCACCAGCAGCGCAACCGGTACTAATTCCAGGCGTTCTACCTGTACTCCGGCAAAAACTTCGAACTGTCCATTGGTGCTGGTCTCTTCTCCCCCAATATGAACCTCATAAAAGACGTTTGAGGCCAAGCGGTGAAGAATAGCATCCTCATGCTGGTTGAGGTATGCTATCAGGCGATTCCACGTGCGCCCAATCTGATTTTCCTCTGACCAGGGATCATTCACATCGAAGGGATCGCCATAAAACGACATGCCAACGAGCAGGATTTCGGGTTTATCGATACAGAACGGCTGCATATACAAATTATAGTCGGTAGTTGATTTCACAGCATTAGGTGGATCGCCACGTGTAAGAACCGGCAGCGACCCACCCTTGCGTTTGTTCGCGGTCGCTCAGTTTCCGAAGTCGACTTCATTGCTGGCGAAGAATTCGCCGGCATCTTCCATATAGTCCGGCCACCCCTTCAACCAATCTGCCACACGAACATCTCTTATACGATCCGACAGAGGGATGTAGGGCTTAAGATCGAGAATGGGCGTGCCGTCACTGGCATCGATCCAGGGGAGGAGGATGAGGCCCTTTTCTTCATCCACTGCCAACACAGGTACGGTTGTTAATGCGATGGGGTTGGGGCGGTAAGGCGACCGACAGGCAAATACACCGGCGATGGTACCGGGCGCATAAGGCAGCTCTGTCGTTAGAATGGCGCGTTGCGCGGCTGTATCTTCTTCATTGGCCCACCAAAAGACCATGATATGGCTGAACTGACGCATTTCTTTGAGCGCCGCGCGGAACGGCTTCAGGATCTCCAGGCAAAAATTCCCATCAACGGCATGCACATAACCAATTGGATGGAGCTCGTAACATGGAGGGGTAGCGCGATTGGATTGGGACATACGGGACTCCGTTCGATATAGGTAATTTGGGTAGCGATATACACAGGTTACATCGTCCTATCGTCCCTGTCCTGATCGGGGTTGCGGTTTTATTTGCTAATTTATGCCGTTTTTCATCTCGGGTTGACTTTTTTTGCGCTGATCAAAGGTCACCACAGCCACTGCGCTTCAATAGATCCGGTGAGGTGACCGGTCCTGCCTGGGCGCGGAACGGTTTTCGTAGTCAGAGGTGGTTTGACTAACCTTTAAACAAAAAACAGCCGCAATGATTGCGACTGTTTTGTAGTGCCCCCAAGGGGACTCGAACCCCTGTTTTGGCCTTGAGAGGGCCACGTCCTGGGCCGCTAGACGATGGGGGCGGAAACCATCAGAACGGACGGTATTCTAACATGACCCTGTCCGTCTGTCAATCATTTCCAAATATTTCTGTCGAATTCTCCTTTGGTAACCAGTTAGCCGGAATGGGATTCGTAGTGTTTGGTGGTTGGTTTGCGGCGCTGCAAGCCGCAAACCAATAACCAAACACCACTTTTTTGGAACGTTGCGCGATAAAGCGAACGAGAAATCCGCCGCTCCGCTTCTAATCCATTTCTAATTGACGTTTTTGTACACCCGTGCTATCATCCTTGTACGAAGCGCACTTATAGCTCGTCATTTGTTCATTAACAAGTTTATAGAAGGAGTTATCAATCCCTATGAGCGCTGATTTTATTGCACGTCTCATTGGCATGATCGTATTCTCCGTGATTGGTGTGTACCTCGGGACGACCCTTGGGGTATTAGCCAAGTCTCCTCCCGGTGGGTTCACGATCGAACAGTACGCGTTTACGATTGGCCTGGTGGGCGCCCTGACTGGACTTATCCTCACTCCATTTATTACGACACGACCGCTGCGCGCATTCCGCTCGATGCTCGGCCGGATCTCGCCGCAGTCTTTGTTCTCATCCCTGGTTGGCCTTACGGTCGGATTGATGGTCGCTGCCCTGCTGGCTTTTCCGCTTTCGCTGCTGCCCACACCTTTCGGGCGGGTCATGCCGTTTATTGGTGTTGTGCTTTTGGGGTATATGGGCGTTTCGGTGTTTGTGATGCGCCAGCACGATCTGTTCGCGATGTTCTCATCGCTGCGCGGAAGTTCCGCGCCGGCGAGCGGGCAGGCTGCGGAAGCACCCAACACCAACTGGGCCGAAACCCGGACCATCCTCCTCGATACCAGCGTTATCATTGATGGCCGCATTGCCGATATCGCCCGAACCGGTTTCCTGCCGGGGTCGCTATTAATCCCGCGCTTTGTGCTGAACGAACTCCAGTACATCGCCGACTCGCCTGACAGCCTCCGCCGCCAGCGTGGGCGGCGCGGTATGGAAGTTCTGGCACAGCTCCAGCGCGAGCCAACCATTCCGATTCGGATTACCGACATCGACGTGGAAGGGGTGCGGGAAGTTGACGATAAGCTCGTCATTCTGGCGCGCCAGATGCGTTGCCCGATTTTGACGAACGACTTTAACTTAAACAGAATCGCAGAATTACAAGGAGTCACCATTCTCAACATCAACGAATTGGCAAACGCTGTCAAATCGGTGATGCTGCCTGGTGAAGTTCTTTGCGTGCGTATTATCCAGGAAGGCAAAGAGTCCGGCCAGGGCGTCGGTTACATGGATGATGGCACGATGGTAGTTGTGGAAAATGGGCGCGAGCATATTGACCACGAGGTGAATGTAATGGTCACCAAAGTGCTACAAACCGCAGCCGGCCGGATGATTTTCGCCCGGCCCGAGTCATAGAACCCCGAAATTTTTGAAGAGGCCGTCCAGGTCATGCAATCGGACGGCCTCTTCTCGTACATAGAGGCAAACCAGAATGAAAGAATGGATTATTGGCCGCAACTCAATCTATGAGACACTGCGCGCCCGGCGCAGGAACTTTTTCCGCTTGCTGCTTGCGCAAGGGGTTGAGGAAAAAGGCCGCGTTGGAGAGATCTTGCAGCTTGCTGCCGCTCGAAAGGTGCCCGTATCGCGCGTGCACCGCCAGCAGATCGATTCAATGGGAGAAGGCAGCCAGGGCGTAGCGCTGGAAGTGAGCGCTTATCCCTACGTGGCCCTGGCGGATATCCTGGAGCGGGCAGAGCAGCGCGGGCAACCGCCCTTCATATTGGTGCTCGATTCATTGCAAAACCCACAGAACCTCGGCACATTGTTCCGCACCGCCGAGGCTGTTGGCGTGCATGGCGTGGTAATCCCGCTGGCGCGCACCGCCGGGGTGACGCCCGCCGTAGTTCACGCCTCGGTGGGCGCCAGCGAACACCTGCTGGTGGCGCAGAGTAACCTGGCCCTGGCGTTGGAACAGATGAAGAAAGAGGCCGACGTGTGGGTAATGGGTCTGGAAGGCAGCGAGCAAGCCAAACCGTACCACACCACCCGGCTGGATGGTCCCCTGGCGCTGGTGGTCGGCAGTGAAGGCGAAGGCATGCGCGATCTGGTTCGCAAGCACTGTGACCTGCTCATCAGCCTGCCCATGCTGGGGCAGGTGGAATCGCTCAACGCGGCCGTGGCCGGATCGATTGTGCTCTATAAGGCACTGGCTGACCGCATGGCAAAGCAGGAGAAGGTCGGAAAGTAAATAGGGGGCTCGCAGTGCGTGTGGAGTTCGAGGAGGTGCTGCATCTCAAAGCGAACAAAACCCGCCTATTCTGGCCAGTTATGAAAAAAGTAGTACAGGCTGGAGAATAACGCTTGGCTCTAGCCGGTTATGCTATAATCCGATTCTCGATAGCCAAAACGGATCCATATTGTTCCACGAATCAGCCTACCCCAGTGGGGAACGACCTTCGTAGAGGAGTGAGCGATGACTTCGTTGATTAGCCCAACCCTGAATGACGCAATTAATGCGCAGATTGGCCGCGAGTTTGGCGCCAGCATGCAGTACTTGCAGATTGCCTCCTATTTTGATGGCCTGGCGCTTGATCGCGCCGCCAAACTGTTCTTCGACCAGGCGGAAGAAGAAAAAGAGCACGCCATGAAGTTGCTAAAGTACGTGCTGGAAGCCGGCGGCGACGTGCGCATCCCGCCTATTGATGCGCCAAAAGTCACCTTTGCTACCGCGGAAGAGGCCGTTGGGCTGGCGCTGGAATGGGAGCAGGAAGTGACCCGCCAGATCTACAACCTGGTAGAGATCACCCTCAGCGAGCGCGACCATATTGGACGGCAGTTCCTGGACTGGTTCGTTGCCGAGCAGCTCGAAGAGGTTTCTAAGATGGACAAGCTCCTCCGCGTGGTGAAGAGCGCGGGCGAGCGCAACCTCTACATGCTCGAGGCCTATCTCTCGCACATGGATTAAAATATTTGTTGGTTTTGAAAACGCCTTGCGTTTTCAAAACCAACATTTTGTAAAAGACAGAGGCCGTGCGGAAGAACTCCGCACGGCCTCTGTCTCTTTAAGCCCACAGCACCCAGGCACCCCACAGCAGAATCATCACGATGCCCATGCCGAAGCGGACAATTGCCGCCCAGCCGCATCCAAGCGCCATGCTGCGCGTCGAGTCGACGGCTTTTTGCACGTCTTGCAGTCGGTTGTACTCCACAGCGAACAGCGCCAGCAGCGCGGCGATGAACCCGCCAAACGGCGGGAAGATCAGGCTGCCGAGGATGCCCGCGCCCAGCGCTGCGCCGATTGCCAGCCAGCTTGCGCCGGTCTGGCGGGCCTTTGCGCCCATGATCACGTTGTCGATCACGCTGCCTACGGCCATTAGCACCGTCATGACGGCCAGAATGATGCCGCTAGTCCAGGTGAACCCGGTGACGATGCCGTACACCAGTGCCGCCACCCAGATAATCACCAGACCCGGCAGGATGGGGATAATCAGCCCGAACAGGCCAAACAGCATCACTGCCAGTACCACCAGTTGGAGCGTTCCTTCGGCGATGGAGCCATCCATAGGGGGTTACGCCTTCACTTTCGCCGGTTCCGGCTTGATCACATCGACGCCGCCCATCCACGGGCGCAGCACCTCGGGGACCACCACCGAGCCATCCGCTTGCTGGTAGTTCTCCAGCACGGCGATCAGTGTGCGCGGCAGGCCCAGACCCGATCCATTGAGCGTGTGCAGCAGGCGCGCCTTGCCACCTTCCGCCGGGCGGTACTTGATATTCGCGCGGCGTGCCTGGAAATCGCCCACGTTCGAAACCGACGACACCTCCAGCCACTCGCCCACTCCCGGCGACCACACTTCCAGGTCGTAGGTGATGCGGGCGTTAAAGCCCAGGTCGCCGGTACAGAGCTGCACTACGCGGTAGGCCAGCCCCAGTTCGCGGCAGGTCTGCTCGGCATCGGCGAGCATTTTCATCAGCTCCTGCTCCGAGTCCTCGGGCTTGCTGTAGATGTACATCTCCACCTTGTCGAACTGGTGACCGCGCTTGATCCCGCGCACGTCGCGCCCGGCGCTCATCTTCTCGCGCCGGAAGCAGGGCGTGTAGGCGGTGTAGCGCATGGGCAGCCGGTCTTCCTCGATGATGTCGTCGATGTGAATGCCGGTCAGCGGCACCTCGGCGGTTGGCACCATCCACAGGTCTTCTTCTGCGTCACGATAGAGGTTATCGTAGAACTTGGGAAGCTGGCCCGATGCGAACATGGTATCTTGCTTGACCATGAAGGGCAGATACTGCTCGGTGTAACCCTGGCGAATGTGGAGGTCCAGCATCCAGGCGATCAGCGCGCGCTGCAGGCGCGCGCCCGCCCCGCCCAGCACGTAAAAGCGCGAGCCGGTGATCTTGACACCCTGTTCGAAGTTGAGGATGCCAAGCTGCGGGCCGAGATCCCAGTGTGGCAGGGGGGTGAAATTGTACTCGCGCGGATTACCTTCCGTGCGGATCACCACGTTCTCGTGCTCGTCCTTGCCAACAGGAGTTTCTGGCAGCGGCATATTTGGGATGATCGAAACCTTTGCTAGCAGGGCATCGTCTACCTCGCGCACGCGGTTGTCGATAGCGGTGATCTGGTCACCGACCGTGCGCATCTGGTCGATGCGCGACTGCCGTTCCACCGCGTCTTTCATCTTGCTGATCTCTTTCGATGCGGCGTTGCGTTCAGCTTTCAGCGCTTCTACCTTGCCGATCAGCTCGCGGCGCTCTATGTCCAGGGCCAGCACTTCATCTACCACGCCCGCGTCCGCGCTGCGATTGCGCAGCGCCGCCCGAACGACTTCCGGATCTTCCCGGATCAGATTGATATCAAACATCAGGCACCTCCATTCGCCGATTACATGAAAGTCTCTGGGATTTGTAGTGTTTGCAAGGGGGCACGGCGGAGACGCGCTCCCTTGCAAACACTACAAATCATAAAGAACTTTAAATGAATAGCCCCTCCATCGCGCAGGACGAGGGGGGCTTCAATCTCGTGGTGCCACCTGCTTTTGCTGTGAGCTTTCGTTAGAAAGCGACAGCCTCTACTGCGCGATAACGGGCGCACCGGTCCTTTTATGTGGTAAGTAAAGCGTTAGCTTTACGACCCACTCTACAAGGACGACCGGCCCTCAATTGGGCCGCCGGGCTGGATTTCACCGTTCTTGCCTGCCGGCTCGCACTTGCCGCCGGCTCTCTGAAAGGCAGTCCGGTTACTTGGACCCGGGCTGGTCATGATTACGAATGATTGTAACCGATTTTGCGGGCTGCGAAAAGTCCCAGATGATAGATGATGTCAGTTTCGGGTTTCCTGCGTGTGCGTGGGTAGCAC